>JBKHDM010000016.1:0-40791 GCA_046541355.1 Spirochaetaceae bacterium | reverse complement strand
TCCCGCTTTCCGGCATCGATGCCACAATAGCTTCATGGAAGGGCAGGATCGACAGGAGCCGATCGCGGCGTTGGCAACTCCCTACGGCCGCAGTGCGATAGCGGTTATCCGCGCCGGCGGAAGCGGCATCATAGAACGCATTGATCCCCTCTTTCGGGGGAGGGGCAGCCTTCTCAAAGCGCGGGGGCACACCCTGCATCACGGGACCCTCGTCGACGGCGAGGTGGTGGTTGACGAGGTGGTGATCGGGCTCTATCGGGGACCGAAGAGCTACACCGGGGAGGACTCGATCGAGATCTTTGCCCACGGCAGCCGACCGGGTATCGAGCGGATCCTCGATCTGCTGTTCCGCCACGGAGTCCGGGCCGCCGAGCCCGGGGAGTTTACCCTTCGCGCCTTTTTAAACGGAAAGCTCGACCTCACCCGGGCGGAAGCGGTCCGGGAGATCGTCGACGCTCAGACCTCCACTGCCCAGCAGCTCGCCCTCAGCCGTCTCGGCGGCGCGGTGGAGGGACGGATCAACAAGCTCAAGGATGCACTGGTCCGTATCCTCGCCGCCCTCTCGATCCAGCTCGACTATCCCGAGGAGGAGACCGGGGAGATCCCGATCGATCCCGGGGAGTTACGCCGGATCAGGGGGGAGCTCCTCGACCTCGCGGCGACCTACCGGACCGGGCGGATCTATCAGGAGGGCGTCCGGGTTGCCCTGGGGGGACGGACCAACGCTGGAAAGTCCTCCCTCTTCAATGCCCTCCTCCGGGAGGAGCGGGCGATCGTAAGCGATGTCCACGGCACCACCAGGGACTATCTCGAGGCTTCCATCGATCTCGACGGCATCCCGGTGCTCCTCTTTGACACCGCCGGCTTGCGGGAGGTAGAGGAAGCGATCGAGAGTGAAGGAATACGGCGCTCCCGGGGAATTCTCAAACAGGCGGATCTCGTGGTCTACCTGGTGGATGGTAGCGAGGGGCTCGTCGAGGAGGACCTCGCCTTTCTCGAGGAGGAGGCCGCGGGAGCCGGGGCCTCGGTAATCAGGGTCTGGAACAAGGGCGACCTGCCGGAACTCCGCCTGCCGCCGAAGGGGTTCATAACCGTCAGCGCTCTCGCAGCGACGGGGATCTCAGCCCTCCTCGAGGAGATCCGCGCCCGGGCGCTTCCGGAGGAGAGGAGTCGCACCGGGGAGCCGGTGATAGACTCGCTGCGACAGAAGAACCTCCTCGAGGCTGCCGCCGAGAGCGTCGCCCACATTATCGAGGGGGTGGAGGCCGAGATGCCCGCGGACGTCATCTCCCTCGACGTCCAGGAGGCTGTAAACGCCCTTGGAGAGATCACAGGCGAAGTGACCACGGCCGACCTCCTCGAGACGATGTTCGACGGCTTTTGCGTCGGCAAGTGAGGCGTGCCGGCTCGACGGCAAATCCTGGGATTCCGCCGCCCCCGTTGCGCTCCCGGAGCTCGGGAGCGTTGTTGACCCCGCAACTCGGCTTCGCTACCCTCACTCCATGGATTTTCACGCCATCGTAGTCGGGGGCGGTCACGCCGGTATCGAGGCTGCCCTCGCCCTCGCACGACTCGACTTCCAGGTTCTCATGATTACCCAGAATCTCGACACCCTAGGTAAGCTCTCCTGTAACCCCGCCATCGGGGGCCTGGCAAAGGGCAACATGGTTCGGGAGATCGACGCTCTCGGCGGCGAGATGGGCCGCATTATCGACGAGACGATGATCCAGTTCCGGGTCCTCAACCGGAGCCGGGGACCGGCGGTTCAGGCTCCCCGGGCGCAGGCGGACAAGCTCGCCTATCAGATCAGGGCGAAACAGCTCCTCGAGGGAGAGAAGAACCTCACCCTCTTTCAGGACACCGTCACCGACTTTCTCTACTCCCCCGACGGCAGGCAGATCGCGGGGGTCATTACCGAGCGGGGAAAGCGGTTCCGGGCCGGGAAGGTTGTGCTCACCACCGGAACCTTTCTCAATGGGCGAATCTTTATCGGCGAGTACATCGCCCCGGCGGGACGGATCAGCGAGCCCGCGGCGGTGGGGCTCGAGAAACCGCTGAGGGAGCTCGGCTTTCGGATGGGGCGGCTCAAGACGGGTACCCCGGCGCGGGTGCACCGCCGGTCCCTCGATTTCTCACGGATGGAGGAGCAGTTCGGGGATGAGCAGATTGTTCCCTTCTCCTTCTCCCGCAACCGGGTCGACCGCTCCCAGGTTACCTGTTACATGACCTACACGACCGAGAGGACCCACCGGGTGATCGAAGAGAACATGCACCGCTCTCCCCTCTACTCCGGGCTCATCGTCGGTTCCGGGCCTCGCTACTGCCCCTCGATCGAGGACAAGGTGAAGAAGTTCCCTGATCGGACGAGCCACCACATCTTTGTCGAGCCCGAGGGGCTCTCGACCGAGGAGATGTATCTCAACGGTATCTCCTCCTCCCTCCCGGAGGATGTGCAGGAGCAGTTCATACACACGATACCGGGTCTCGAGCACGCGCAGATCATGCGGCCCGGATACGCGGTGGAGTACGACTACGTCGACCCCTCCCAGCTCTACCCGAGTCTCGAGGCAAAACTCCTGAGGGGGCTCTACATCGCGGGGCAGACCAACGGCTCCTCCGGCTACGAGGAGGCGGCGGCTCAGGGGCTGATGGCGGGAATCAACGCTGCCAGGGCGCTCGAGGGCAAGGAGCCGGTGATCTTGAGCCGGGCAGAGGCGTACATAGGGGTGCTGATCGATGACCTGGTTACCCTCGGGACCAAGGAGCCCTACCGGATGTTCACCTCCCGGGCGGAGCACCGTATCAATCTGCGCCACGACTCCTCGGATATGCGCCTGTTCGGCAAGGGGTACGAGATCGGCCTCCAGAGCAGCGAGGCGTACGAACGATTTCTCGACAAGCGGGCACGAATCGAGGAGGCGAAGGAGCTCCTGCGGCGGCGCCACCTCAAGGAGGCGGAGAGCGCCCCGGGGGAGTTTGGCGGTCTCGCCGGGCGAAGCTACTACCAGCTCCTCAAGCAGCCGGAACTCGGAATCGAGAGCCTCCGCCGCCTCGATGAGACGCTTTTCGACGGTATGCCTCTCGACTGGCTGAGGCAGCTCGAGCTCGACGTAAAATACGAGGGGTACGTCGCCCGTCAGGAGCGTCAGATCGGTCGATTCCAGAAGATGGAGCAGCTGAGGATCCCCGCGGACTTCGACTATGACGCAATCTCCGGTCTCTCAAACGAGTCAAAGGAGAAGTTGAAGGAAGTCCGCCCGGTGTCGGTGGGCCAGGCGTCCCGGATCTCAGGCGTGCGCAACTCCGACCTCTCGGTCCTCCTGGTCACCCTCGGACGGCTCAAGCGGGCATCCTGAGATGACTCTCTCCCCCCGGGAGCTCGAGGAGCTTCGTCCCTCCCTCCTGCGGGGCCTCGAAGCGCTCGAGATCCCGGACCCCGGGACGCTCGCCGAATCGCTGCTGCGCTACACCGCCGAGGTATACCGCTTTAACGATCTCTACGGTCTTGTGGAGGCTGATCCCCGGGAGTTTGTCTCCCACCATCTGCTTGACTCTCTCTCGATCCTCTCCCCCGCCGTCGACCTGCAGATCCTCCGCCGGGGGAGAGGCGGGACGGGGCGGCTCATCGATGTGGGAAGCGGCGCCGGTTTGCCTGGTATACCGATTGCCCTCGCCCTCCCGGAGCTCTCGGTCACCCTCATGGACCGCAGCGGAAAGCGGTGCGGCTTTCTTCGAAACGCCGCGGCGATCCTCCGTCGCCCAGACCTGCGGGTGCTCCAGGGCGAGCTTCACCGGCCTCCGGCGGAGGCGGTGGGGAGTCACGAGCTGCTTCTCGCCCGGGCGTTTCGTCCCCTGAGGGTTGAGATATTTCGGGGCCTCGCGGCTCTGCTCTCCGAGGGGGGCGAGATGTTGCTGTACAAGGGACGTAGACAACAGGTCGAACAGGAGCTCGAGGCGCTCCTCGAGGCTCTGCCGGGGGCGGAACTCCCCGGGGTTGAGATCCTCGACCTCGAGGTTCCCGGCCTCGACAAGGAGCGCACGCTGCTTCGCTTCAGGATGTCCGCTTGAGGACCTTGGTAAGTTCGTCCTTGTTGATCAGGTCGATGAGCCTCGCCTCCACAAAGGCTACCGCACCCTCGGTAAAGGTTCCGGCGGCAAAGCAGTAGCCCTGGCCGGCGTGGAGCTCCTTGATCCGGCCGTGCATATCCCGGAGCATCAGCTCACCAACCTGTCCTGTCGTCCGGATAAACCGAAAGAGCATCGTGTCCTGCCACTTTACCGTTTCCACCTCCGCGAGGATGTCGGTGTACTCGTTCTTGTTAACATTGATATCGATGATCTTGACCGTCGAGTTCTTATGAAAACTCTGGACGATCCGCCGGCAGAGGGCGATGAACTCCGATGTCGGTGACATAAGGTAGATCTGCAGGTTCTTGTTGGACTGAAGCTCCCGGTGTCGGGACGCCTGCGCCTGAACATCCTTGTACTGCGGGTTTATCTGCATGATCTCGTGGAGCTGCTCGAGAGCTTTGCCGACCTGCTGTTCCTTTATGTACGCCTCGGCGAGGCGGTACTTCAACTCGAGCTTCACCTCCTCCCGCATGCTCTGGTGCCTCAGACCGAGCTCGAAGTCGAGCTGCGCCTTCTGGAAGTCCCGCTGCTTCATGTGAATCGTCCCGGCGTAGAGCGCGGCGTTGGGCCCGAGCTTCGGGTCCGGGCGCAGGTGGGTAAAGACCATCACCGCCTGCTCGTTCTGTCCGATCTCGTAGTACGCCTTGGCCAGGACAAAGAGCGACTCCTTGTCCTCCGGCTCCTGGTCGACCACCCCTCGCATCAGCTTGATACTCTCCTTGTACTTTTTCAGCTGATAGAGGGCGTGACCGAGGTAACGAAGGGTCGGCACGTGCTCAGGCTGCTGTCCCCGGGCGCGGTTGAGCAGCTGTACCGCCCGTTCGTAGTTCTTCCGTTTGTACTCGAGAAAGCCGAGGTTGTGGTTTATCTCGAAGGGCTCGTCGTTCATCGTCCGGGCGATCTGAAGAGACTTGTACGCCTCCTCGTACTGCTTCATCTTGAGGGCCGCAAGACCGTGGCGCATTGTCACTTCCCACTCGGTGATGTCGGGGTTTGTTGCGCAGAGGTTCATGAGGATAGCGTAGGTCTTCGTCGCCTTTTCCCACTCCTGTTCGTCGTAGTAGAGGTCGGCGAGGGTCTGCAGGGCGCGATGGTCCTTCGGATTCTGGGAGAGTTGCCGGTTCGCCTCTTTGAGAGTCTCCTTTCGATCCTTGGTGGAGAGCTTGTTTGCCTTCTTTTTTCTGTTGGCGAGGAGAAACGCAATAAGAATGCCGAGGAGTATTACGATGCCGATCGCCAGCAGGGCGATCACCACCGTGAGGGAGGAAGACATGGGTGCCATTATTTAGTAGCTCCAAAACGATGTCAACTTCGTTGACAATCGGCCGATAAAGAAATAGCCTCGAATCGGGAGCGAATACTAAGTGGCGACGGAAAAAATTGGCATAAAGCTCGCGGACGGCCGCTTCTATCCCATACTGAACAGCGACGAACCAAAAAAACGGCGACTCGTCCTCACGACTGTATCCACCGAGCAGGACCGCGCTCAGATCGACCTGTACCGCGGCGCCGGTGAGACCATGGAGGGGGCGGAGTATGTCGGTAGCGTCATCCTCGAGGATCTTGCCGAGGCGGGAGATGAGCGTGAGATCGAGCTCGTTGTCGGTCTCGACGAGGATGGTATTGTCAGCGCCCGGGCAACGGAGAGCGCAAGCGGACTCTATCAGAGTCTCTCGGTCAGTCTTGAAGGGATGCCCGAAGATGAACGCCTCGAGCTTCCGGATTTCGACGACGATTTTGAAGATGCGGACCTCGACTTCGATGCCGACCTGATGGATGAGGAGCTCGACGAAGCGTTCGGTCAGGATCTCGGCAGCGGAGCGTTCGACGAGGTTATGGAGCCTCCGGCTCCCGATGAGAGCACCGCCGAGGAGGATCTGTTCGGGGATGAGGAGGAGCAGGATTGGGAGAGCGAACCTCCCCGCCGGTTCTCGCCGATCGCCCTGCTGATCTACCTGCTCCTTGCAGCGGCAGTTCTCGCAGCCCTCACCTACGGTGTTTTCAGACTCCTCGAGTCCGAGCCGATCCCGCCTCTGGAGGCGCTCCTTCCCTTTGTTCTCCTGAGACCTGGAAAAAGGAGAGGTGCCGACTGAGTCGTCTCCTTCCGCCCCTGCTCCTCGCGCTCTTTGTCGCCTCCGGCGTCGGTTGTGCCGAGTCTCCCGAGACGGTGTGGCAGATCCCCGTCGAGGAGTTTCAGGGCCGCCTCGCCGGACAGACAAGCGAGTTCCTCCTCGATATCGCCTACGATGAGGCGGACCTCGAGGAGATAGACCGGATCGGTCCCGGGGGCTACTTCAGCGTGGCGACCCATCTCAGCCGCCTCGGAGCGGCGGACCGTGCCCTCGACCTCTACAGGGAGGCGGCGCGCAGGGAGCCGGCCCCGTGGCGGGAGTGGGCGCTCATCCGGGCGGCGCAACTTCTTGCCCGGGAGGATGCGTACCGGGAGGTGGTTGAACTCCTCGAGGCGGAGGAATCCCGCCTCTCTGTCCCGGAACTCACCTACCGATACGGCGAGGCGCTCTACGAGCTCGACAGGTATCCCCGGCTCCTGGAGTTTCTCGAGGAGGTGGCGAGCGTGGGGCGCCGGGGATCGCCTTCCGGCGGGGGAGCCTCCGGGGCGGGAGCGCTCGAGGGCCAAGAGGCGGGTGTGGCGAGCTTTTTCGACTCCGAGGAACTCTCTGAGGAACGGCTCGTATGGCTCAGCGTCTCGAGGCATCAGGCCGGTGACCGGGGAGGGGCGGTTGAAGCGGCAGAGGAGCTGTTTCTCCAGGCGCCTCTGACGGCTCGGCAGAACCGGCTTCTCCTCTATCTCGACTACTACGAGCTTATCGACGATCTCGACCCGGCTGTCTACGACGTCACCCGGGCGCGACTCGCCCTCCTCGACGGGCGCTACCGCGCCGCCGCCGAGAGCTTTGCCGGAGTGGCCGCAGACCTCCTGACACCGGAGCTGCTTTTTGACGCCTTTCGCGCCTTCAGGAGCGCCGGTTATCAGACCGTCGGAAGCAACTGGTTTCTCGAGGTTCGGGAGGAGATAGACCCCCAACTACAGGACCGGGCGGACTACTACGCGGGGGTGCTCCTTGGCGCTCTCGGAGAGCACCAGCGGGCGACCCTCGTCCTTCGACGCGGCCTTGCCGCCCAGGGCGACCTGCCTGAGTATCTTTTGAGGCAGCAGTTCCTCCGGGCGGCAGCGGCGTCCGGGCAGCTTCCCGAGGCGGTCGAGGAGGTTCTCGCACGCAGGCAACCGGGGGAGGAGCTCTCGGGGAGCCTCGAGGAGAGTTTCTATCGCCTGGTGGTGGGAAACCGGCGCCTCTCCCCTGAGTTTGCCCGGGATCTCTTTGACCGTGGCGCGGCGGGTCGAGGCGCCCAGGTCGCGGTCCTCGCCTCACAGGGGCTCCTGCCCCAGCCATCAGGAGGGTTGGAGCAGCTCGAGGCCGCGATGAGTCAGCGCAGCGACCTGTTCTACCGCTTTCTCGCCTACGCGATCCTTCCGGAGGAGCGGCGGATCGCCCCGGAGGAGCTCCTGCTCCTCAACGGGAGCTCGGAGCCGCTACAAGGGGTTACTCCCGTGGAGCTTCCTGCGCCGTTGACCGTCCCCTTCTACCGGAGGCTTCTGGAGCTCGGGCTGTTCGAGGAGGCGTACCAGATCGGTCTGCGCTACGGGAGCCTCTTTCCGCCCGAGCTCCTCGACGAGGCCGGCAGGGGGTTGCAGCGGGTGGGGCGTTACTACGAGGCGCTCAGGGTGCTCCACCGGTCAGGTTACCCTAACCGCCTCGGCAGCAGGGAGCGGGCGCAGCTCTTCTATCCCCGCCCCTACGATCCCCTCATGATCGCCGCCGCCGAGCGGGAGGAGATCGACTACGCCTTCTGGTTCTCCGTGGTCCGGGAGGAGAGCTTTTTTTCGAGCACCGTCTCGAGTCACGTCGGCGCCGTGGGGCTTTCACAGTTGATGCCGCCGACCGCCGCGGACATCTCCAGTCGAATGGGTCTCACCGCGCCGGATCTTCTCGACCCCGAGACCAACCTCGCCATCGGCTCGAGATATCTGCGGATGCTTCTCGACCGGTTCGACCTCGAGCTGCCGGCGCTGGCGGCCTACAACGCCGGCCAGGGACGGGTTGGACGGTGGATAGCCCGGAACCCCCGGGACATGGTCCGGTTCCACGAGACGATCCCCTTCCAGGAGACCAGAAACCACGTGCGTAAGGTTCTGGTCTCCTCTGTCTACTATAACTATCTCTACTTTGACACGCCCGTGGAGGAGACGGTACGCCGTTTCTTTCCGAGCCTCAGGGAGTACCGACTATGAGTGTCGTCGAAGCGGTTGTTTTCGGGGCGGTTCAAGGGGTCGCGGAGTTTCTGCCGATCTCGAGTTCCGGTCATCTCGCCGTTCTCAAGGCGCTGTTCGGACTCCAGGAGGTGCCCCTCCTCTTTGACGTGCTCCTCCACGTGGCAACCCTTCTGGTGGTGGTGACGGTCTTTCGCCGGCGGATCGCCCTTCTCATCGGAGCCCTCGGCCGATGGATAGTGGGGCGGGGCGAGGAGGAGGACCGCAAGAACCTCCAGCTGATTCTCATGCTCATCGGCGCCACCGCGGTTACCGGGGTCCTCGCCATAATCCTCGACTCCTATCTCGACCTCGGTGCTCCGAGGCTCGTCTCGCTGCTGTTTATTACCACCGCCCTCATACTACTGCTCTCCCGAAATCGCGGGGGTGAGACCACCTTCGACGGGATTACCTGGAAGCAGGCGCTCATCGTCGGTGCGGCCCAGGGGTTCGGCGTGCTGCCCGGGATCTCGAGGGCAGGGGTCACCATCGCCGCCGCCCTTTTTGCCGGGCTCGACCGCAAGCATGCGGGAGAGTTCTCCTTTCTCCTCTCCATCCCCGCTATCCTCGGCGCCCTTGTTCTCACCCTCGGAGACGCCGCGGCCCTCGGCGCGGGAGTCGGCGCCCCATCGGTTGTGATCGGTTTCGTCACCTCCTCTCTGGTGGGATTCATCTCTCTGATTCTGCTGCTTCGTCTTTTGCAGGGGGGGCGCCTCTACTACTTCGCGGCGTACCTGATCCCCCTCGGCGTGTTCGGCCTGTTGTACTTCTCCTAGACCAAAACCCAATAAAGCCTCACACTTCCTCCCCCTCCTGCCGATTGTCATGAAAGGGAGGGTCTCCAGTGGAAGATCGATCGTACTTATACATTCTTGGCGGCACCTTTATCGTTGTCGCCTTCCTGCTGTTTGCCTCGATTCTCATACATCTGTTCAACCTCGCCTCGATCCCCTTCTATCTTCTGGTTCTCGAGATCCCCGGCGGGTTTCTCTACCGCAGTTTCGAGGGGGCCTCACTCTTCGTTCCCTTCTATCTCGCCGCCTCGGCCCTCCTGCTGATGGGAACCGGAGAGGGGCGCGGCTACTACCGGCTTCTCAACGCGCTGATTCTCCCGTTCTTTACCCTCGCCCTGCTCCTGCGCCTTCATGATCTCGACCCTCGGGAGAGTGCCCCGATTCTCCGGGTGTTGATCGATACCCTCACACTCCCCGGGGCCCTCGGTTTCGCGGCGTTTCTGCTCGCCGCGGAGGCTGTAATCGGGATCCGCTACCATCGCCTCATCCTCGGCTCGGCGCCGCCTGCCTCCGACACCCGGGAGGAGCGGACGTTTCCCGAGGGTGAGGCGCGGCCCTCGGAGAGGCGGTTTCTCCTCGAAGACCTTCGCGGCGGGGAGACTCCGGACGGCTCCGCCCGGCTCGAGGAGGTGTCGGGTGACCGTGATGGCGAGGATGAGGAGGCGAAGGGGGAGGAATCCCGAGGCTCCGGGGCCGAAGAGCCCGGAGAGCGTGGCCCGCTCACCGTCGATGAGCTCAGAAGACGCCTCGGCCGCTACGACGAGGAGGAGCTTCTCGAGGAGGAGGAGTCAGTCGTTTCCGGGGCGGTCCTCGAGGTGGAGATCGAGGAGGTGTCGGTCGAGGATCTCGATCCCTTCCGGGATCCCGAGGACCTCGATCCCTTCGGGGATCCCCCGGAGGATCGAGCAGAGGATGGGGCAAAGGATAACGAGGGGAGTACCTTCGTCTTCTCCAACGGCCGCATCCGCCAGGCCCGGGAGGCCGATACGGAGCTCGAGGAGGAGCAGGAGGAGGAGTTCCTCGAGATCACCGGCGACCTCGATGTCTGGAGTGCCGACGATGAGGAGTACCGCGACGACGGTGCCCCCGAACCGGTGGAGGATCTCGAGGAGCCTCAGGAGCCCGGGGCGGCCGCCCCCCCTGTCCGGCCGGAGCCTCGTCCGGCCGGAGCCCGCCGCTACCAGGTGCCTGTGGAGGGCCTTCTCAACAAGTACGACGACACCCCCTACTGGGAGCTCGACGAGGAGACCAAGCGGGCCGCGGAGGTGCTGCGAGTCACCCTCGAGGAGTTCAATATTCAGGCGGAGGTTACCGGCATTCGCAAGGGGCCTGTCATCACGATGTTCGAGATTCTTCCGGCCCCGGGGGTCAAGCTCGCCAAGATTACCAACCTCTCCGACAATATCGCCCTCCGGCTTGCCGCCTCCAGCGTCCGGATCGTCGCCCCCATCCCCGGCAAGCACGCGGTGGGTATCGAGATCCCCAACAAACGTCGCAACATCGTCTCCTTCGGTGAGCTCATCATGGAGGAGCAGTTCAACGCCGATCGATACAGCATCCCTGTCGCCCTGGGAAAGGATATCCCCGGAGACGCTCAGATTGTCGATCTCACCAAGACGCCCCATCTGCTCATCGCCGGGGCTACAGGCTCCGGTAAGAGCGTCTGTGTAAACTCGATTATCTGCTCGATCCTCTACCGGAGGACCCCCCAGGAAGTCAAAATGATCCTCATCGATCCGAAAATCGTTGAGCTCAAGTTCTATAACGACATCCCCCACCTCCTCACGCCGGTGATTACCGATCCGAAGAAGGCGTTCCAGGCGCTCCAGTACTGCCTCTACGAGATGGAGCGGCGTTACTCCCTCCTCGACTCCCTTCAGGTGCGGGATATCGCCAGCTACAACGAGAGGATAAAGAGACGCAACCTCGCCGCAGAGTCCCTGCCATACATTGTCGTGCTCATCGACGAGTTCGCGGACCTCATGGCGACGACGGGAAAGGAACTCGAGTCGACCGTCGCCCGCCTCGCCGCAATGTCCCGGGCTGTGGGCATCCACATTGTCCTCGCCACCCAGCGCCCGTCAACCGACGTCATCACCGGACTGATCAAGGCGAATATTCCCTCCCGGATCGCCTTTATGGTCGCCAGTAAGGTCGACTCCCGAATCATCATTGACGCGATCGGGGCGGAGAAGCTGCTCGGCAAGGGGGATATGCTCTTTACCTCCGCCTGGGATCCCTTTCCCTTTCGAATGCAGGGAGCGTTTCTATCGGAGGAGGAGGTCGAGCGGGTCGTTGAGCACGTAAAGACCCTCGGTGAGCCTGACTACATCGACGACGAGATCTTTATCGAGGATGAGGATGAGAGCTTCGGGCAGGAGGACCTCGAAGACCCGCTCATGGAGCAGGCTATCGAGATAGTGCAGAGCGCAAACAAGGCGTCCGCCTCCTACCTCCAGCGACGCCTCAAGATCGGCTACAACCGCGCCGCCCGGCTGGTGGAGGAGATGGAGCGGATCGGCATCGTCGGCCCGCAGAACGGCAGTAAGCCCCGGGAGATCATCCCGCGCTAGCCCGGGCCCTTCTTGCCCCGGGCGGCGGCACCCGGGCGGCAGCACCCGGGCGGCAGCACCCCCACCGGGCGCTCCTTGCCCCGGGCGGCAGCACCCAGGGCGCCTTGCCCCGGCCGCCCCACCCCGGGCCGGCTGAAGCTCACCGTGCTACCAGCGGGCTCCCGGGAAAAATGGCGCGCGCCTCCTGACGATACCGTCTCGCCGCGCCGGGGTTTCCGAGCTCCTCATGGGCGTCGGACAGCCACAGATACATGAGAAAGCGCTCACTCTCCCCCGCCTCTTCGAGGCGTACCCCCGAGCGAAGCACCTCGATCCCGCGCTCGAGGTCACCTCCGGCGACGGGCGGAGCGTTGAGGTAGAATCCGGCGACGCTGATGTGGGCCCGGGGATTGGAGGGGTCGAGCTCGAGGGCGTGGAACGCCGCGGAGCGAGCCTCGTCCCCGTGGCGAATCATGTAGATCACCCCTCGAGCGAGCATCATCTGGGAGTGGGCGTCCGCCAGGAGCCGGTACCCTTCGGAGAACTCCTCGAGCTCCAGGGCGCGCTCGGCCCGTCGGAGCGCCTCCTCGAGGACGTCGACGGCGCGCCGTTTCTCGTCGAGGATGTTAAACCAGGTGCCTCTCAGCAGGGCAACCCGGCCGAGACTGTACTCCCGGACGGCAGGCTCCCTGATCTGGTCAAAGCTCTCCCGGGCGGCAACAAAGAGGGAGTCGAGCTGCTCTTCCCCGCCCGCCTGGCTGTAAATGAGTCGCTCCGCCTCGCGAAAGGCGCGCTCTCCGGCTTCCGTCTGCTGCGGGTGGAGGCGCGGGGCGGGGGTCAACAGGAGCGCCGCCCCGGCGGTCACAAGAAACACCAACCGCCCCATAGGTCGCTTACCGAGCCCAGTCGGGAAGCGTCGCGCTTGCCGACTCCGAACACTCACCGAGGAGGGATGTAAAACGAAAGGTCGTGCCATTACCGGGCTCACTCTCCAAAGAAATCTCGCCGCCCATCATAGTCACAAGCTGCTTGGCGATTGCAAGCCCCAGCCCGGTACCACCGTGGCGACGGGCGTAGGTCTCATCGGACTGCTTGAACGCCTTGAAAATTTCCGATTGCTCCGCCGGGGGAATGCCGACTCCGGTGTCCTCGACTATGAACTCCGCCTCCACGGCACGTTCTCCGAGACCGTGAGCCGGTACCGCTACCCGTCGCCGGAGGGCGACCCGGACCGAAGCGCCCCCCTGCTCGGTAAACTTGAGGGCGTTACCGAGAATGTTGTAGAGCACCTGGCGCAACCGGGTCTCGTCCCCGAGGAGCTGAGAGGGCACCTCCTCCTCCACATGGGCCGAGAGCATGAGGTTCTTCTGGGCGGCGAGGGGGGCGAGGGACTTGAGGACCGTGTCAACCAGATGGCGCATGCTGAAAGGGGCGATCTCGATCTTGAGCTTTCCCGCCTCGATCCGGGCGATATCGAGGATATCATTGACGATATCGAGGAGGGCGTCGGAGGAGTGTCTCACCAGGGTCAGGAACTCCCGCTGCTGCGGATTGAGTTCGGTCTCCAGGGTGAGGTCGGTCATCCCGATAATGCCGTTCATCGGGGTGCGTAACTCATGGCTCATCCGGGCGAGGAACTGGCTCTTGGCGACATTTGCGGCCTCGGCACTCTCCTTGGCGAGGATCAGCTCCCCCTCGAACTGCTTGAGCGTTGTGGTCTCCTGGACGAAGCCGAGGGCGCGACGGAGCCCCGGCGGTCCGAGCTCCAGGAGATAGGAGCGTACCCGTACCCACTTTTCCATACCGCTCGGCAGGGAGAGGCGAAACTCGCATTCGCTCTGTCTGCTCAGGGTATCTTTGAGGAACCGGGAGACCTGGTCGAGGTCCTGGAGATGGACGTGGCTCAGCAACGCTCTCGGGTCTGAGAGCACCGACTCTCCGCTCTGTTCCCAGAGCCGCTGAAAGGCGGGACTGATGTAGGTAAACGAGCCGGTGCGGGTGTCTCGCAGCCAGAATACCTCGTCAATACTCGATGCGACCTCCTCGAACTGGTGGAAAAGGGTGAACTGCTCCCCCTGAGCCGGCTCCATGGTGACAAGGGTGGCCGCCTCGCCCTCCCAGGTGGTCTTCTCGGCGCTGACAATAAAGGTTCGCCGCCGCTGGTTGCAGGAGACCAGCTCCACCCGGTGGTTTACACCAACCTCGAAGGTGAGCGGAAACTCCCTGCCGATAAGCTCGTCGCGCTTGAGACTGAGAATCTCCCGGGCTGAGGCGTTTGCGTAGGCGATGCGCTTGTGCTCATCAACAACCACTATTCCCTGTTTGAGCTGGTCGAGTATTTCCTCGTGGCTCCTCATCGACGGGTGAGAATATAGCGACTGAAAGAGGGAACGTGTACAGCCTTGGGTTGCCCAAACCTGAAGGGAGAGGCTACCCGGCGATTGAGAGGGTGACAGCGCGGCTCAACAGCGCCTCTTTCACGGTTCTAAAGCTCGCCTCCGCCGCCTCGAAGCGGAAGGTGCGTCTGCCGATATCCTCGAGGTAGTGGGCGTCGGAGTCGCAGACCAACGGGTACTCCCTTGTCGCCGGGGGCCACCTGGTGACCTCCACCGCGTCGTACTCCCCGGGAGGGAGAAAGCCGAGCTGGCTGATCATCGAGTAGCTGCTGCGGTCGATATGTGCGGGAATGAAGAGCCCCCCGAGGGTGTGTGCCTCTTTTCCGATCTCCTCGATGCTCGCCTCGATACCCGGTAGGAGGAACTTCTCCACCTCCTCGACTATCACCTCATCCTCATCAACCACGACCTGATCGCCGAATCGTTGTGGGTCGTTAGGGATATCCGGTAACCGCTGCCAGACCCAGCGGTCGAACTCAAGGGCCTCCTCGACCCTCTCGAAAAGCGTGAGGAGGTGTACCTCCTCGCGGCTTGTCACCTCGAGTCCGAAGAGCGCTACGATTCCGACCTCCCGGCACGCCGCCTCGAAGGCCGGGGCGTTTCGTGCGCAGTTGTGGTCTGTAAGGGCGATCAGGTTGATCCCGCGACGGCAGGCGGTCTTTGCTACCGCCCTCGGACTAGCGTAGAGATCCCCGCAGGGGCTGAGGCAGGAGTGGTTATGAAGGTCCGCTGTGACGGTCACCGTCAGCCGAGCAGGCCGTGCACCCGGGCGGAGATCTCGTACTGGTTCGCCTCGGTGGCGTAGACCGGTATACCCTCAGCCTCCGCAGCTTGAACCATCTCCTCCGGGATCGGCCGATCGTTGCAGATGACTATCGCCGCGCATCCTGCGAGGGAGGCGACGGCGACGGTGTTCTTGTGTGCCTGGATGGTGATGAGGACCGACCCGTCCCGGGCGTTGGCCATTACGTCACTGAGGAGGTCCGACGTGTAGCCGGTCTCCAGATCACGCTCCTCGCCGTTGTGCTGTACTACAGTCAGGCCGAGCTTTTCGGCCATCTCTTTTCCGGTCATGATGCGCAGCTGTTCTCCTCTGTTTTGTGTATCACCGCCGTCGCCTTCGTTCCCTTCTTGCTCGACTCAAGGTCGAAGGCGTCGACAACTCTGTTGACGTTGGGCAATCCCATCCCCGCTCCGAACCCGAGGGAGCGGACCCACTCGGTGGCCGTGGAAAACCCCTCGGTGAGAGCCTTCTCGATATTCTCGATCCCCGGGCCGGTGTCCTTGGCGGTTATGATGATCTTTTCAGTGTCACAGTAAAAGGAGATGGTGCCGCCAAAGGAATGGACCACCATATTCATCTCGAGCTCATACATCGCCACGGCGACCCGTCGCATCAGCTTCGGCGGAAAGCCGCGCTCCTTCATCCTCCGCTTCACCGCCGTCGAGGGTCGGCCGGCGTGCTCGAAATCCAGGGGTCGCACCGTGAAGCTCTGCCGGTAGACGCCACCTTCGACACTCTCGGTGTGGGGGCGCTTCTCCTCTTCGAACTTCTCTATCTCCCGGTTTACCTCCATCAGGAGGCAGACGATCACATCCCGGCTCGTGATGATGCCGACGAGCTGCTTCTCCTTGCTGAGCACAGGAAATCGGCCGTAGTGGTACTTTTCCAGGTAGGATATGGCAAAGGAGAGGGGCATATCGTCCTCGAGGACGATGACGCCGCGACTCATGGCGGAACCGACGGAATCTTCGATCCTTCCGCCGTCGAGGGCCTCGATGATGTCATCCATGCTTATGATTCCGACCAGCCGATCGCCGTCGACCACCGGGAGACCGGTAATGGAGCGCTCCTTCATGATCTCCTGGGCGCGGCGGAGAGTGTCATTCGGAGTGAGAGTGATAACATCCCTGGTCATCACCTCCCGCACTTTGAGCCGGTAGATCAATTCGGAGACAAAAGAGGGAGCGTTGTACGTATCGATCGGTATCGGGTTCACCTCCGGCGTACCCGGCCGAGGACTTCGGCAACAGCGAGAACCGCCTCCACCGAGCGCTTCGGCGAGGAGAGGAGGGTAATACCCTGCTGTTTTGCAAGCTCCACCATGCTTGTCTGGGGCTGCTTGCCGTTGGTCAGAACTACGGCGGCGGCGCCGACGATGTCGGCGGTCCGGATCACCTGATCCGAGGCGAGGGAGGTAATGAGGATGAACTCCTCGGTATCCACAACGAGAACGTCACTCATCAGGTCGGAGACCACAACGTCCTCGATCAGTCTGTCGGGATACCCCTCGCCGGCCACGATCAATTGCGCCGAGAGTGCTTCTACGCAGGATGCAACAGTCGCCATAGGTTAATCGTGGTCCTCGCATCCCCCGGCTACCTCATCGTCACACCCGTTGAGATTGCGCATGTTGACCAGGTAAAAGAGGTTCTCGATTTCGAGTCCAATATTAACGTTTTGCACCACGCATTTGATCGGGCAGTTGTGCATATCGCATTTCCCGGCACATTTGACCTCAACCGAGGTAAAGTTGAGAACACCCCGGATACCCGCCTCGATGAGCAGGTCGAAGACCTCCGTCGCCGCGTTGTCCGGCACCGCGAGGGCGGCCACCTGGACCCCGTGCTCCCGGATAAAGCTCTGGACCTCGTTCATCGGCAGGATCGGCACATCCGCTTCCCGGTCTACCATCTCAGGGCGTACATCGAAGCAGGCGGCCACGTTTATCCCCTCGATCTGGAAGTCCCGGTAGTTAATGAGGGCGTGACCGATATTTCCGTAGCCGACCACGATGATATCCTGGAGCTCATCCTTACCGAGAACCTCGATAATGTTCTCGATCAGCGTGTCGACGTTGTACCCGCCCCGCTTGTTTCCGGGAATGTTGATCTGGGAGAAGTCCTTACGGACCACCGCCGGTGTTACTCCAACCGCATCGCCAAGATTGTTTGAAAAGACCTTTACGAAACCGAGGGACTTCAGCTTCTGAAGCACCCTCAAGTACTTTGCGAGGCGGAGGACGATTCCTCTGTTTATCTTGACGTCGGTTCTCATTGATTTGTTTCTATAATCACAATAATTAGTACCAGTGTACGATAATAGTCCGCCAGTTGCAACACAAAGTAAATTTCAGATCATAAAAAGAAGCTATGATCAATTTAATACGATTTCTGTTGCAAAAAAAACGATGCCGACATAGAATTAGAACGCAAAATTGGACATATCCAAACGATCAAGGAGATCGCAATGGCGACAACCGCCCCGGAGCATGTACAGCTCCCCCAGGAACTTCTCGACTTCGTAGAGGCGTGGAGAGACAAACCTGGGAATCTTATCATGATCCTCCACCGGATGCAGCAGATCTACGGCTACATACCCCGGGCCGAGGCGTTGGAGCTGGCCCGAGTAATCGACGTCCCCCTCGCCAAGATCTACGGCGTTATTACCTTCTACCACTTTTTCAAGCTCGAGAAACCGGGGCGCAACAAGATCCAGGTCTGCATGGGCACCGCCTGTTACCTGAAAGGGGGGCAGGACATTATCGATGAGATCGAGACCCTCATCGGCATAGGGGTCAACCAGACTTCCGCGGACGAGGAGTTCTCCATGGAGGCGGTTCGGTGCGTCGGCTGCTGCGGCCTCGCCCCGGTGGTGGTCATAAACGACGAGGTCTACGGCAAGGTGAAGGAGGATCAGCTCGCCGAGATCCTCGCGGAGCACCGGGGCGAGTAGTGCACTATTCGGTGTGCGACCTCCTCCTCGATGTTGTTCAGAACTCCATCGAGGCGGGGGCGCGCAACGTACGGTTCATCCTTACCGAGACGGCGAACCGGCTCCTGGTGGAGGTTGAGGACGACGGACGGGGCATGGACGGCGAGACAGTTCGTCGAGCTCAGGACCCGTTTTACACCGAGCCGGGCAAGCATCCGGGCAGAAAGGTCGGGCTCGGCATTCCGTTCCTGATTCAGACCGTCGAGAGCTGCGGAGGCTCCTATGCAATAGACTCCGCGCCGAATCGGGGCACCCGGCTGTGCTTCGATCTCGACCTGACGGACGTGGATACCCCGCCCATCGGGGATCTGCCGGGCACCTTGCGGCAGATGCTCTGCTACGACAACGAATACGAGATGGAAATCCATCGTAGTCGCGGTGAGAAGAGCTACGAGCTGAAACGTTCGGAGCTGATCGAGACTCTTGGAGAACTGGAAAGCGCGGGAACCCTCGGGCTCCTGCAGGAGTTCCTGAAATCACAGGAAGCGTGGATAGAAGAAGAGGAGGCCGAGCATGGCAAAAATGACCCTGGCTGAGCTGCGAAAACTCCGGGAGGAGAAGCGCGGCGAGCTCGATATGCGGGACACCGCGAATAAAACGGTACAGATTATCGTCGGTATGGGAACCAGTGGTATCGCCAACGGTGCCAAAGTTACCCTCAACGCCTTTGTGGAGATACTCAACGAGGAGGGCCTTACCAACGTGGCGGTCAAGCAGACCGGCGGTCTCGGACTCGATCATGCCGAGCCGACTGTCGAGGTGCGGATGCCCGGTATGCCGACGGTTATCTACGGTCGGGTTGATGCAAAGGTAGCGGAGCGGATTGTCGAGGAGCACATCCAGGGTGGACGGCTCGTGGATGAACACGTCTACGACCGCCCGGCGCCGGACATCCTCGAGGAGCGGGAGTAAGAGATGGCCTTTAATAACTACTGTTTAGTCTGTGGCGGAACCGGCTGCGAATCAAGCAAGGCTGACGCGATCTACCATAACCTCAAAACCGAAGTCCGGGCGAAGGGGCTTGTCGACCAGGTGCAGGTGGTCAAGACCGGCTGTTTCGGTTTCTGCGAGAAGGGGCCGATCGTCAAGATTCTCCCGGATGAGGCGTTCTACGTTGAGGTCAAGCCGGAGGACGCTAAGGAGCTGGTCGAGGAGCACCTGATCAAGGGACGAAAGGTGGATCGCCTCCTGTACCAGGAGAGCAGGGACCTTTCCCAGATCGATGAGATCGGCTTTTACCAGAAGCAGTACCGGATCGTCCTGCGCAACTGCGGCTTTATCAACCCGGAGAGCATCGAGGAGTACATAGCCCGGGATGGTTACGCCGCCCTGGAGAAGGCGCTCTTCGAGATGACTCCCGACGACATCGTCGAGGAGCTCAAGAAGTCCGGCATACGCGGACGGGGCGGAGCGGGCTTTCCGACCTGGAAGAAATGGATGTTCACCAAGAACGTAGAGTCCGACCAGAAGTACGTCGTCTGTAACGCCGACGAGGGAGACCCGGGGGCCTACATGGACCGGAGCGTTCTCGAGGGAGACCCCCACTCGGTCCTCGAGGCGATGACGATCGCCGGAATCGCCTGTGGCGCAAGCGAGGGGTTCATCTACATCCGGGCGGAGTATCCCCTCGCCATCGAGCGGCTCAAGACCGCCATCGACCAGGCGAAGGAGATGGGGCTTCTCGGGGATAACATCCTCGGCTCGGACTTCTGCTTTGATATAGAAATACGACTCGGCGCCGGCGCCTTCGTCTGCGGCGAGGAGACCGCCCTTATCGCCTCTATCGAGGGAGAGCGGGGCATGCCGCGACCAAGGCCCCCCTTTCCCGCGGCCAAGGGTCTCTGGGGAAAGCCGACGGTCATCAACAACGTCGAGACCTGGGCAAACATTCCGGTAATCATCAGCCGTGGAGGCGACTGGTTCGCCGGGATCGGCACGGAGAAGTCCACGGGGACCAAGGTCTTTGCCCTCACCGGAAAAATCCGGAACAGCGGTCTCGTGGAGGTTCCGATGGGCACCCCCTTGCGGGACATCGTCTACTCCATCGGCGGTGGTATCCCCGACGGAAAGAAGTTCAAGGCGGTTCAGACCGGCGGGCCCTCGGGCGGCACGATTACCCACGATTACATCGACGTTCCCATCGACTACGAGCATCTCCAGGAGCTCGGCTCCATCATGGGATCCGGCGGTATGATCGTCATGGACGAGGACGACTGTATGGTCGACGTCGCGAAGTTCTACCTCGAGTTTACCGTCGAGGAGTCCTGTGGTAAGTGTGCGCCCTGCAGAGTCGGGGGACGCAAGCTCCATTCCATTCTCGACCGGATCACCTCCGGGAAAGGGCAGATGGAGGATCTCGACAAGATCCAGGAGATCAGCTTCGCGATGCAGAAGGCCTCTCTCTGCGGCCTCGGGCAGACCGCCCCGAACCCGGTCATCTCCTCGATGCACTATTTTCGGGATGAGTACGAGGCTCACATCACCGACAGCAGCTGCCCGGCGGGTCAGTGTAAGGATCTGGTGAAGTACTTCATCCTTCCGGACAAGTGTATCGGCTGTACCCTCTGCGCCCGGCGCTGCCCGGTCAACTGTATCGCCGGTGAGCGCAAGCAGGTTCATGAGATCGATCAGTCCATCTGTATCAAGTGTGGCGAGTGCTACAACGCCTGTAAGTTCGGCGCTGTCGAACGGAAGTAGGATAGGAGTCCAAGGATGAGTATGGTAACCCTGAAAATAAACGGCGAAGAGGTCCAGGTACCCGAGGGCACTTCGATCTTCAAAGCCGCGGACGAGACGAACACGAAGATTCCGGTGCTCTGCTACCACCCGGACCTTCCCGCCTGGGCAGCGTGTGGCATCTGTGTGGTAAAGATCGAAGGCTCTCCCAAGCTGGTGCGCGCCTGCGCAACCAACGTAGCCGAGGGCATGAGCGTGATCACCCACGACAGCGAGCTCCATCAGATCAGGAAGACGACGGTCGAGCTTATTCTCTCGACCCATCCGAACTCCTGTCTCACCTGTCCGAGAAACCGGACCTGCGAGCTCCAGCGTCTCGCCGCGGACTTCGGCATACGGGAGATACCCTTCGAGCTCAATATCCCCTCGATTCCCAAGGACGCAAGCACGCCGTCGATTGTCCTCGACCCCGAGAAGTGCGTTAAGTGCGGCCGGTGCGTTCTCGTCTGCCAGGGGTTGCAGGACGTCTACGCCCTCGAGTTCATAGGCCGGGGAGATGAGGTGCGAATGGCTCCTGCCGGGGACATCGCCCTCAACGACAGCCCCTGCATCAAGTGTGGACAGTGCTCGGCCCACTGCCCGGTTGGGGCAATCTATGAGAAAGATGAAACCCGGACCGTCTTCGAGGGACTCCGGGACAAGAGCAAGCACTCGGTAGTGCAGATCGCACCGGCGGTACGGGTTGCCATAGGGGAGGCGTTTGGCTACGCGCCGGGAGAGATCACCACCGGCAAGCTCTACGCCGCCCTGCGAAGGCTCGGCTTCGACACCATCTTCGACACAAACTTTGCCGCAGACCTCACGATCATGGAGGAGGCCTCGGAGTTTGTGCAACGCTTTGCCCACGGTAAAGGGGTCCTCCCGATGGTCACTACCTGCTGCCCCTCCTGGGTCGACTACATGGAGAAGTACTATCCGGAGATGATCCCGCACTTTTCCACCGCCAAGAGCCCCCAGATGATGCTCGCCGCGATGACCAAGAGTTACTACGCCAAGAAGATCGGCAAAAAGGCGGAGGAGATTTTCCACGTCTCCGTCATGCCGTGTACCTCCAAGAAGTACGAGATCTCCCGGGGTGACGACATGTTCTCCTCAGGAGCTCAGGATATCGACGTTTCGATCACCACCCGGGAACTCTCACGAATGATCAAGGCCGCGGGCATCGACTTCCGCTCCCTCGAGGATGAGGAGGCGGACCCGACCCTGGGGATCTACTCCGGCGCGGGGACGATCTTCGGTGTCACCGGCGGGGTCATGGAAGCTGCCATCCGCAGCGCCCACTACTTTGTAACCGGAAAGAACATGGACAAAGTGGAGTTTGAGCCGGTCCGGGGACTCGAGGGAGTCAAAGAGGCTACCATCGATCTCGCGGGGAAGGAGGTTCGGATCGCCGTTGCCCATTCGATCCGAAACGTCCGGTCGGTGATCGACAAGATGAAAAGCGCCCTGGAAAACGGTGACGAGCCGCCCTACCACTTTGTCGAGGTGATGGCGTGCCGCGGCGGGTGTATCGGCGGGGGTGGCCAACCCTACGGAGCGACCGACGAGGTCCGACGCAAGCGGATCGCCGGCTTGTACAGTGACGATGTAAAAAGCACCGTTCGCTGCTCCCACGATAACCCGCAGATACAGGAACTCTACGAGAGCTTCCTGGGAGAGCCCCTGGGAGAGAAGTCTCACCAGTATCTGCACACCCACTACACCCCGCGCAAGCTCTACCAGCGATAGAGAGCCCCCCGCCCTCACCGGCGGGGGCCGTGCGCCCTCATGCTCCATACTCTCCTCATGGCCGGGGCCTCCGGAGTCGGGCCCGACCCTGCTTTGGGATCCCGGGAACGAGCCGGCCCAGCGGTAGGGCGAGAGAGCCACTTGCCCCGGGGCAGATGAGACCGTAGTTTTACGCTACTTATGAAGCCGGCTCGTTTTCTGATCCTCCCCCTCCTCGCGGTTCTGATCCTCGCATGCGCTCCCCGGGAGGCAGATGACGCCGCCCTTGACAGTGAGGCGGGAGAGCCGGGTCTCGACGGAGGTCCCCTCGAGGGTGTCCGCAAGCCTGTAACCTTTACGGAGCCCGAAACCACAGATGCCCTCTCCGTCGAGCTTCGCTTCGATCCGCCGGAGAGTCTCAATCCGTGGCGGGATCCGAGTGATATCGAGACGCTTCTCTTTCCGAGAACGGTCCGTCGCGACCCTGAGACCCTCGCCTGGGTTCCCTGGATGGCGGAGAGCTGGACGTTCTACGAGGATCGCCGGGGGGTGGAAGTTACCATCCGCCCCGGTGCCTTCTGGAGCAGCGGAGAGGAGGTGAGCGCCCGGGACTGGGTTGAACCGGCAAACCGGTACTTTCGGGACCCCGGGCTGCGCTCCCCGTACCGGGAGGACCCGAGATTCGCGGGGCTCGAGGCGAGGTGGCTCGATCTCGGACCGCGGCGCTTCGCGATTGTCGTTTCCCGCGCAACAGACAGGGCAACGCTTCTTGAGCTGATGAGGGTTCCACCCCTGCCGCCGGGAACCATTACCGACGAGGCGGGAGGGGAGCTTTCCACCCAACAGCTCAACACCCTGTGGCGCCTCGAGGTGCGGGAGGGCAACGAGTTTTTTCCCGGGCGGATCGCCGGCGACCTGCCCGCCTCCGCCGGCGCCTACGAGCTTGAGGATGTGGAGCGGGGAGGCCGGCTGTTCCGGCTGAGCCGGCGGGAGGAGCATCGGGATGTGACCTACGGTGTCGCCGCGGGCCGGCAGCTGACCCTCCGATACACCGGATCCCCGGAGGGGGCGCAAGAGAGCGGCTCAGCTCAACGACCCCCGGCGGACCTGCTCATCTCCCGGGAGCCCGGGAGCCGGTCGCAGCACCTCGATGAGGGGCTCTCACCCCTTTTGTCGGGAAGCGACCTCACCCCGGCGGTGGCGATCCTTCACCCGGACCTCGGAGAAGCGGGGGCGCTGCGCTCGGCCCTGGTTGAGGGGAGAGCCTCCTTTATCGAAGCGTTGGGGGAGCAAGAGATGTTTGTCCGGCGATACCCCGCAACCGGCGATCCGTCGGTTATCGCGCCGTGGCTCTCTGATGAGCTGCCCGGGGCGGAAGCGACTGCCGGCACAGCTGGTGGGGTGAGAGGTACCCGGCCCGGGGGCGAGGAGGAGGAACAGAGGCTCTCGACCGACCCGGATGAGACGGCTGGGTCACTCCCCGGCGGGAACGGCGAGCCCGAGGCGCGCAGCTTGCGGATCCTCACCACCGCGGAGGAGGACCTTCTCGCCTTTGGGGAGCACCTCACGGAGCTTCTCGCAGGGCAGGGGTACACCATCGAGAGTAGTTCCAGCTCCCGGGAGGGTCTCGCGGAGGCTCTCATCTCCGGGGAGGGGTGGGACATAATCCTTCTCGAGCTCTCCGAGCACCTCGATCCCCATCTCGGTGACCCCCTCCTCGGAAACCTCCTCCCCCTCACCGGAGAGTGGAGCCGGATCGCCACCGGGGAGCAGGCGCTGACCTTCAGTCTCGAGCCCCTCACGCCGGGGGAGCTCTCCCTTCTCTCACCCTCCGATACAACCCGGGAGGAAGCGACGCTCCTCCTGCTGCGCCTCTGGGGTAATATCACCCTCTCCGAGCGGGAGGCGGACCGCCGGCGGGCGGTAACCGCCTACCAGGAGCTGTGGGATCGCTTCCAGCCGTGGGTCTACCTCTTTGACCGCTCCCGGAGGCATTACGCCGCGGATCTGGGCAACCTCCTGTTTCGCCACCTGCCCGGGGCAAGCCTCGGGGAGGTGCTGCCCCTCATCTACCGGGAAGGGGGGAGCTGATGATCTGTCTGACCACCACCGCCCCGGACCCCTGGAAAGCTCGCGAGTCGATCGAGGTCAACCGGCAATGGATAGACCTCGTGGAGCTGAGAGTCGATCAGTGGGATCTCAGTGGGCAGGAGCTGTTCCCCCGGGCCGCCGCGCTCCTTGCCCCGGCCGTCGAGAATCTGCCGGTAATTCTCACCCTCCGGCGCGAGTCCGACGGTGGGGGCTACACCGGCGGGGAGGCGCGGCGTGTCGAGCTGTTGCACCGCGCCCTCGAGGAACTCACACCGGCGTGGGTAGACCTCGAGGATGATCTTCTTGCCCGGGAAGAGGGAAGAGCGCTCCTCGAGGCGGCCGGGAGGATCGGGACCCGTGTAATCCGGTCGATCCACGACTTCTCCTCTACCCCTGAGGATCTGCCGGAGCGGCTCATGCGCCTCGATGAGGCGCCCGGAGACGTGTCGAAGTACGCCGTGGCGACGAGGAGGACGGCGGACCTCCTGACCCTCTACCGGGCCGCGGCCGAGGCGGCTTCAAGGCGGCCGGGGCGGGACCGGGTGCTCATCGGGATGGGGGAGTTCGGGGTGCCCTCGAGGCTCCTGCCCTCCGCCTTCGGCTCCCGCTGGTCCTACGCCTCCCCCGCGGGAGGCAGACCCGGGGCGCCGGGGCAGCTCACGCCGCAGGAGCTCGTTGAGCGATTCGCCTTTCGAGAGGCCGCCGCCGGAGCGCCGCTCTTTGCGATTCTCGGCAATCCCGCGCTCCACTCAGGCTCCCCGGCGTACCACAATCGAAGATTCCGGGAGTCCGGTATCCGGGGAGCCTACCTAGCCTTTCCCGCCGACGACCTCGACCCGGCGCTGGAGATGTTCGACCTGCTCTCCCTTCGGGGCGTCTCGGTGACGATTCCCTTCAAGGAGAGGGTCGTCGCCCACCTCCGCGACCGGGAGGGGGCGGTGGAGGCTCTCGGCGCCGCGAACACCCTGACCCGCCGGCCCGCGGCGGCAGATGACCGCCCCGGCGCGGCCGAGGGTCCAGGCGGCGGGGAGCGCCCCGGCGCGCCCGAAAGCCGGGGCGGCTGGTACGGCACGAACACCGATGTAACCGGCTTTCTGAAACCCCTCCTCCCGGAGCTCTCGGCGCTCTCCGGCCTTCGAGCCCTGGTGATCGGCGCCGGTGGTGCCGCCCGGGCTGTGGTCTACGCGCTCCTCCAGGAGGGGGCCCGCCTCACGGTCGCAAACCGGAGTGTGCAACGGGCTGAGAAGCTCCTTGACGCTCTCGGCGGGAAGGGAACCGTCCTCGGCCTCGACGACGAGAGCCTCCTTCGGGAACCCTTCGACCTCATCGTCCAGACAACTTCCGTCGGGATGGACGGAGTATCAGAGCCGCTGCCGGGGCTGCCTGTCACGGCGGGCTGCGTCGTCTACGACATCATTTACACCCCCCCGGAGACCCCGCTCATCCTGCGAGCCCGCGCCGCCGGTGCCCGGGTGATCACCGGCGACCGGATGTTCGAGGCCCAGGCGGAGGCGCAGTTCGCCCTCTTTCGCACCCTGGCGATTGAGGGTGCCTAGAGGGTCCTGATTAAGGTTCCGGTGAGTTTTCTCAGGAGAGCGATCTTTCGGACCTGCAGTTTTACCGGTCTGTTTCCGGGGATGCTCGTTCCGTGGAGGATAACGTCGTCCTTGCCCTTTTCCAGGGAGGAGGGGCGAAGCAGAAGGCGTGCAGGCTCCTCTCCGGGCCTTCTGGTGAGAACCTCGAGGAGGTCCGGGGAGGCCGAGAGGGCGGCTTCGATAATCCGGATCTTTCCGAGGTAGTCGAGTCCCCGAGCCTCCGAGGCGGCCCGGCGGGCGGCGTCGTTTTCGAGCTGCTCGCCGTAGAGCAGTAGTTTGAGTTCGAGTCGCCGGTGGAGCTCCTGCTTTATCTCGTCCCCCGCGGAGAGGGCATCGATTTTCCCGGCGAGCTGTTCGGCGAGATCCCCGGGCTCGAGCGCTTCCATCTCCGGCTCCGGTGTCTCATCTCGTCGGAGGGCGCTCCCGCCTTCCGCCCTCCTCTCCCCGCCGGCCTCATCGAGTCGTGGCGTCCAGGGGAGTTCCCGCTCTGAGGGGTTATCCTCCTCAAAAGGAAAGCGCCCCGGCCGGTGGCTGCGGCCGCCACCCTCGACCGGCGGTAGCTGCTCGAATCCGAGCTGCCCGAGGGCGGCTCTCCACTCCTGTTCCCGATGGTCGAGGAGAAAGACCCCCTCGGCGAGGCGGGCGCGAATGTAGGGCTGCAGCACCGGGGCGTGGTCAATCAGCGTCGCCTGGGCCGCCTCGGTTGTCAGGACAATCCCGGAGATCAGACGGAACGCTCCGTACTCCCCCACCCAGGCGGTGAGGGTTGCAGCAACGTTCTGCGGCAGCTTCTGCGCCACCGCCCGCACCCGCTCTATCCGCGCCTCGGCGCTCTGCCGGTCGTGGCACCCGTGGAGAAAGGCGGCTCTGGTGATCTCGTAGCGGCAGTACCGGTCAAAGCGCAGGAGCCTCGCGACACCAGCGACCTCGAGATGCACTCTCAGAGGCGCCTCGGAAGGGAGGGATATCTCGAAGTTCGGGGAGACGAGGGCCGGGGAGGGCGCCTGCCGGGCGGCGGTCTCGATGCCCCCCGGCGGCCTCGGGGTGAGGTATCCCTCCTGGTCGTCCTGAAGCACCCCAGTCGCTTTCAGCCCTCTCAGGAGGCGTCCTCCCTCCTCCCGGGAGCCACCCCGGCCGGCGATGAGCATCCCGAGGTAGCGCTCGAGGCGGTTTGCCTCGTAAGCGCGCTGCGGCTGCAGCTGCTCGAGGAGATCCCGGGTCGCCTCCCGGGCGGCCCTGAGAGCACCAGCCTCGCTAATGCCCCCGGCGGCGGCGGCGATAATGAGCAGCTGCTCCCCGGGAGAGCGCTCGGCGAGCAGCCGGAGTCCATCACCGATGAGGGTGAGCTCCTGCTCCCCCTCGAGGAGACCGAGGTTTCGGGCAACCCGGAGGAGCACGGCGAGGCGAGGAGGCAGAGGAGCGCTCTGTTGTTCAAGTTGAAACAGGAGCGGAATCGTCTCCGCCAGCTCCTCCCGGGGGCGCTTTTTGAGGGTGCCGTCGCTCTTGCACGGCTCCGGATACTCCCGGAGAAAGGCGTAGAGCGCCGCGAGGAGGGACGGCTCGAGCCAGGGCGATCCGTCCCTCGAGGGGGAGCTCGGCACCGAGGGAATCAGGCGGCTTTTTTCGAGCTCCGGCTCGAGAAACTCGAGGAGCAGCGGGTTTATCGACAGCCGCCGGCTATCCCTGTCGGAGAGGACCAGGAGCCGGTCCTGCAGGTTGAGCAGAGAGGAGTGCAGGTCTAAATAGCCCCGGGAGTCGCTGAAGAAGTAGAGCAGCTCCTCCTCCCTCGGCTCGCCAAACCGGTGTATCCCGAGGAGGAGCTCCCGATCCGCCTCATCGAGGTAGGAGCGTATGCGCCGGAGTGTCTCCTTCCGGGTGAGAAAACGCTCGAGGCGGCGGATCAGGTCGTGCTTGTTGAAGGGAGTCTTGAGCGCGCCGAGGTAGTTGCGCATTACCGCGAAGAACTCCTCGTCCTCGAGGGTGAGGAGAAAGGAGCCGAAGGCAGAGCTCATAGCTTACTCACGCCAGTACTCGATGTGGTACTTGTACCCTTGCTCGGTGAGAAACTTCTGTCTGTTCGCGGCGAAGCTCTCCTCAACGCTCATCCGGGTGACCAGAGTGTAGAAGTAGGAGTTCCTGTTCTTTTTAGGGCGAAGGATGCGCCCGAGGCGCTGCGCCTCCTCCTGCCTCGAGCCGAAGGTGCCGGAAATCTGAATCGCCATCGAGGCGTCCGGCAGGTCAATAGCGAAGTTGGCCACCTTGGAAACGACTATCACCCGCAGCTGCCCGCGGCGAAAGGCGCCGTAGATCTCCTCCCGTCGTTTGTTCGGGGTTTTGCCGGTGATCAGCGGGGCATCGAGGAGCTGCGCAACCTCCATGAGCTGGTCGAGGTACTGTCCGATCACCATGATCGCGTCCTCCCGGTGGTTGTCTACGAGCTGCCTGACCACCTCGAGTTTAGCGGGATTCTCGCTGGAGATGCGAAACTTGCCCCGCTTGTCCGCCACGGCGTACTCAACCCGTTTCGACTCAGGCAGATCGAGGCGCAGCTCGTAGCAGTTAGCCTCGGCGATCCATCCCTTCCGCTCGAGCTCCTTCCACGGTACGTCGTAGCGCTTTGGTCCCACCAGGGAGAACACGTCCTCCTCGTGGCCGTCCTCCCTCACGAGGGTTGCCGTCAGGCCGAGGCGCCGCACCGCCTGGAGTTCCGCGGTTACCCGGAACATCGGAGCCGGCACCAGATGAACTTCGTCGTAGATGATCAGCCCCCAGCGCCGGCTTCGAAACAGCTCGAAGTGGGGAAAATCCTCCTCCCTCGAGGCGCGCCAGACCAGGATCTGGTAGGTGGCGACGGTAATCGGGCTTATCTGTTTTCTGTCGCCGGTGTACTCGCCGATCTCCTGGTCCCCGAGGCTGGTTTTATCCTTGAGCTCATCGATCCACTGGTGGACCGCGGCTACATTGGTTGTCACGATGAGGGTGTTGGTCTGCAACAGCTCCATCGCCGCGATACCGACAACCGTCTTGCCCGCACCGCAGGGGAGAACCACCGTGCCGAAGCCGTTTCCCCGTCGCCCCTCACCGTAAAAGGTCTCCGCAGCCTCCCGCTGGTAGTCCCGCAGGACGAACTCATCCCCCGAGAGGGTCTGTCTTCGGAAGCTCACCGGCTGGTGCTCCCCCTCCTCGAGGGGCGCAAGGTCCTCTACGGGGTAGCCGATCCTGGTGAGCTCCTGCTTCAAGCTCCCCCGGTCGAAGAGGGAGAGGGTGAACTCTCCCTCCTCATCAACCCTCAGGAGGTTTGCGACCCGTTTCTGATGAAGCAGCTCCTCCCGCAGTCCGCTGCTGACCACCTCGAGCCTGAGGGTGTGGGGATCGTCGGTCTCGGTGAGCTTGAGCATGCCGTAGCGGGAGATCGTGTCCGTCACGGTGAAAGCGACATTTTCCGGCACCGCGTAACGGGCGTGGCGCTCGAGGGCGGCGAGAACCTCCCGGGCACTCACCCCCGCGGATGCCGCGTTCCAGAGGGAGAGGGGCGTCATGCGGTAGGTGTGCATGTGCTCCGGCGACTTTTCGAGCTCCGCGAAGACGCTGATCTCACTGCGCGCCTCCTCCGAGCCCTGAGCGTGGACGTCGAGAAGGAGAGAGCCGTCGCTTTGAACAATGAGAGCGTCACTGCCGGTTCGGGTCATGCTGAACGAAGATAGTGATGGATCAGCAAACTTTCAACTCACCCCACTTTCGTCTATCATCGAGGCAAGAGAGGGGAGGGCGATGTCCAACGGCACCAAGATCTTTGTCATAGATACGAACGTCTTCATACACCGTCCCGAGGCGATCCTGAGCTTCAAGGACAACGAGGTGGTGGTTCCCCTCTGGGTTCTCGAGGAGCTCGACAAGCTGAAGACCTACAGTGACGAGCGAGGCAGGAACGCCCGGCACGCGATCCGCTTTCTCGACGAGGCGAGTCGCCACGGCGACCTCAGCAAAGGGGTCCGTATCGAGAACGGCTCGGTTCTCCGGGTCCTCGCGAGCCAGCCCTCGGATATGCCCCAGGACATGCTCCAGGAGAAGACGGACAACAAGATTATCCTCACCGCATATCAGCTCCAGCGGGAGGGAAAGAGCGTCTTTTTTGTCTCCAAGGACATTAACGCCCGGGTCAAGGCGACAGCCCTCGGCCTCAAGGCGGTGGACTACGAGAAGCAAAAAGTCAACATCGACAAGCTCTACTCCGGTTACACCACCATGGATACCAAGAGCGAGACCTACGAGGAGCTCAAAGAGGAGGGGGAGATCCCCTGGGCGGATGAGCTTCCACCGAACCACTTTCTCATTCTCCGGGAAAAAAACCGGGCGGAGCCGATAATCGGGCAGTACCGGGCGGATCGGCGCAGCATTGTCTACATCAGCCACAAGTTTCCGTCGGTGGTGGGGGTACGCCCCTTGAACGATGAGCAACGGATGGCGTTTGAGCTTCTCCTCGACGATTCGGTCAACCTCGTTACCCTTGTTGGAAAAGCAGGCACCGGCAAGACCCTTCTGGCCATCGCCGCGGGACTCAAGAAAGTCATCGAGGAGAAGCAGTACACCCGGGTACTGGTCAGCCGCCCTGTAATCCCCCTGGGAAAGGATATCGGCTATCTGCCCGGCGCAAAAAACGAGAAGCTCTCCCACTGGATGCAGCCGCTGTTCGACAACCTCGAGTTCATCCTGAGCGTCTACCAGAAGCCGAATATCCGAAACATGGAGCAACTTCTCGGCTCCAACCTCATCGAGCTCGAGGCGATCAGCTATATCCGGGGACGATCCCTGCCGGCGCAGTACATCATTATCGACGAGGCCCAGAACCTCTCTCCCCACGAGATAAAGACCATCGTCTCGAGGGCGGGAACCGGCAGTAAGGTGGTGCTGACCGGCGACCCCTACCAGATCGACAGCCCCTATCTCGACGCAAACTCGAACGGCTTGTCCTACCTCGTTGAGGCGTTTAAGGGGCAGGAGCTGTTCGGGCATATGATCATGAACCGTTCCGAGCGCAGCCGCCTCGCGGAGCTTGCAGCGGAGCTCCTGTGAGCCGCGGGGGCCGCAACGGCGGGAGGTGGTGAGCCCGCCGGCTTCGGCGGTCCGGCGCCTCTGCATATGAGATACGGGAACTCCGAAATCCTTCGGCCCTCATCGCAATGCTATCTCGGCCACTGCTTTCACCGCTTTTATCCCCCGAGTGGAGGAGACTACAAAAGTATTTGATGAAATCCTGAGCCCGGAGCTTGCACGCCTCACGCCCCTGCCATATATTGAACCTTGATGAGTGACCGCAACGACGGCAGTTTTCAGAGTCTCGATGAGCTCCTGGATCTACCTTTTGAGCGGATAGAGACGGAGCTTAAACCCACCCCCCTCGAGCGGCTTGAGTCCCTCGGAAAGCAGCTGCAGGAGCTCGATGATGAGCTTACGGAGTACTTAGAGCGGAACTCCTGTACGATTCAGTAGATTCCCCGATTTCGTGTTAACATTCTTCCCTGCGATGCCGATGACCTTCTGTAGATGGGAGGATGGGGTAATACGTTGAAACGCGCGCTTTTTCTCTCTACCGTGCTTGCTCTCCTGACTTCGGTCCTTTCCGCCGAGGTAACCTTCGGCGGCCTTGATCTCAACCGAAACAACGAGCTCGCCTTTTCTGCCACGGTTACCGCGCCGGAGTACGGCGAGTACTCGACGCTCTTTCGCTCCGACCTGATTCAGGGCTCCACCGAGCAGCTCACCTTCTTTCCCGAGGAGCTTGTCTATCTCCAGGAGAGCCATCAGCTTCAGATTCAGAACCGGTTTGGCGTCTTCCGCTCCACCGACGGCCTTGCCTCCTTCGAGCCCCTCGAGGAGTTTACCTCCTTTGTCGCCGGGGGCGAGGTGGCCACGGGTAAACTCTCCCCTATCGCCGCCTCTCCCGACGGCTCCTATCTCGTTTTTATGGAGGCGACCTCCCAGGCCTACGGGGAACTGGTGCTCTACGACCTCAACGAGAGCAGCCGGAGGGTTGTCTCCCGGCAGGTCGAGTTGGACGTGGCAGGTCCGCCGGTGCGCTGGTCCCCCGACTCGAACTACCTCGTCTATGAGAAGCAGAGGGAGCTGTTTTACTACCCAGTAGAGGGCAGGGGCAGCGGAGCGCTCCTCGAGGATCAGCGGAGGATCGGCGAGGGCTCTATCCAGAACGTGCGCTGGGGGCCGGACAACAATCTCTATTATATCCGCGGCTCGGTTGTCTATCGCATCCTGAGCGTGGAGTTTTTTACCCGATCCCTCTACCGGGATCTCCTCCAGGTTGGTACGGTTGTCGGAAAGCTCCCCTACCTCTTTGATCCCAACTTCGACTCCTTCTGGATTTCCCCGGACGGCCGCAAAATGATGCTCGCCAAAGAGGGTCGGAACATCATCCTCTACTACCTTCAAAACGATGACTTTCTCTCCACCGGCGAGACCATATCCCTGCCCTACCTCTTTCTGCCCCGAAACACGAGGGTTCTCGATCTGCTCTGGTCCCGGGAGGACGTCATAACCGTCCTCACCGGCAGCATCCGCCGGGGAGAGCGGTTTCGTGCGATCTACCGTCTCGACGCCCGCAGACCGGAGCAGGCTACCCGGTTTCGCAGGATGGAGGAGGAGTCGGTTCGCAGCGTTGTCCTCTCCCCGGACCAGCGGCGTGTGGCGATACTCACGGACCGGGAGGTTGTGATCCGTGACCAGGAGAGCTGGGAGGTGAGGCGCAACCTTCCGTTTCTCTCACCACTCAAGGCGATCTGGACCCGGGAGGGTAACCTCGTCGTCGCCGGAGAGAACACGGTGGAGGAGATAACCCTCTCCGGCAGGACGCCGCAGCGCGAGGTTCTGGCACTGTCGAAAATAGAGGAGTATGATCTCACCGAGAGTGGCGCCCTGGTCGCCGCCGCCGGCGGAGTAACCCTCACCTACCGTGAGGGAAGCTGGAGCCCCGGCGGCAGAATCCCCGAAGAGGGGAGTCGGGAGGTCGCCTCGGGGCAGTACCGGGTCTACCTGCAGGACCTGCCTACCGGCAGCTACGCAAACATGGTCATGGTCCGCAGCATCGAGGACCTCGGTACAGACCCGCTCTTTCCTCGCCCTACCCGTCGCTTTGAACCGTTTCCCGAGCGGGATGAACCGGTGGACCTCCAGCACTTTACCCACGGTTCTCGGATCCGACGCCGGGAGGTCGCCCTTGTCTTCAACGCCGTCGATTCGGTAGCGGGGCTCACGGAAATCTTAAATACCCTCGCTATATATGACGTGGAGGCGACATTCTTTATCAACGGGGAGTTCATCCGGCGCCACCCGGGGGCGGTTCGGGAGATTGCCGAGAGCGGTCAGGAAGTTGGATCTCTGTTTTACACCTATTTCAATATGACCGACTCCCGGTTTAGAATAACCGACGATTTTATCCGGCAGGGGCTGGCACGGAACGAGGATGAGTACTTCCAGGTTACCGGGCAGGAGCTCTCCCTGCTCTGGCACGCGCCGTTCTACTTTGTGACTCCCGAGATCATAGAGGCCGCGGGTGAGATGAACTACGCCTACATCGGCAGAGACGTGGACAGTCTCGACTGGGTCGCCGAGCGGGATGAGACAGGTATCTCCCGGCTCTACATGCCGACCGCGGAGATCATTGAACGTGTAATGGAGGAGAAGCAGCCCGGTTCCATCATTGCGATGACCGTGGGGCGTCCTGGAGACGATACCCCCTACGGTGGCCGGGAGGACTATCTCTTTCAACGGCTCGACGTGCTGTTGAACAATCTGATCGAGGAGGGCTACACGGTGGTGCCTGTCTCGACGCTTATGGACCGTGTGGAATAGGAGGAGGGGACCATGTCTTACAACGCTCATTCGGTGAACGCCTATAAGGAGACCAGGGTAAAGACCGCGGGGCCCGGGCGGATCATCGTCATGCTCTACGACGAGGCGATCAAGCAGCTGGATTCGGCGATAGAGCTTCTGGAGCAGAAGAGCAAGCAGCTCGACAAGGTGAACAACGCGATCACCAAGGCCCAGGACATCGTCGCGGAGCTGATGGTTTCCCTCGACTTCGAGCAGGGCGGCGAGATCGCCCGGAACCTCTTCAGGCTCTATCTTTACTTCAACGACGAGTTGATGGAGGCAAACATGAAGAAAGAGCCTCAGCCGATAAAGCATGTTCGAAGGATGCTCGCCGAGCTGCGAAGTGCGTGGAAACAGATCGAGTCCCAGGCCGGTGGCAGCGGTGGCGGGAGCCAGGGCGTCAACATAGCGGGGTAACCATGCGCGACAACTACACCACCGAAGAGCGGGTCGCTCTGGTCACAAAGCTTCGGGAGCGGTTTCTCGAGCAGCGGGAGCGGTTCGAAGAGTATCTCGTCCTCCTCGAGCAGCAGGAATCGGCGATTGCCGAGGGTGACACCGAGGCGCTCGGCCGCTACGTGGAGATGGAAAGCCGTATTATCGAGGATATCGCAGCGGTGCAGCGGGTGGTCACGCCCCTCTCCGAGGTCTACCGATCAGTCACCGATGAGCCTGACCCGGAGATACTCGAGCTCAGCGAGAGCCTCACCACCCTGCACCGGGAGGTGAGTCGGCGAAACCTGAAGAATCAGGAACTCCTGCGTAACGGTATCGACACCCTCCGCCAGGAGATAGCCACCCTCAGCCGGCCGCAGCGGACGGTCAACGTCTACTCGAACCGGGGAACCGGAACTCTTTTGGATATTTCAACCTGACAGGTCACGGTCGCTCCTGACGGCGGCCGCGCCGCCTTGAGGGTCGGCGGCGGTCTCAGTTTGTTTTGTTCATGTAGACCTGGCTCGACCGGTCGAACCTCGGAAACTGTGAGACTTCCTCGGGAGAGTAGAGTTGGGTCAGCGGCTCAGGGGTCGGTTTGTAATCCCTGGAGATCCCGGGACTCAGTTCCTTGCGCCACGGGTAATCCTCATGGGTGTCCTCGTACTGGATACGCTTGCGGATGACCAGTCGGGACTTTCCCTTCTCCCGCTCCTCTCCGATCACACCGAAAGAACCCTTACCTAAATAGACGATCTTTTCGTCTTCCTGCAGCGTCTCCTGATCCTCGAGCCGCTTGATCACGCTCTCGAAATTGGCGGGCCTTCCGGTATTCGGCTCGGCGATCGCTGAGTAGATGTCCTCTACCGGCTCCCCGGTGAGGGGGTCCGGCTCATACTCGCGCTCGGGCACCGGGTCGGGCATCCGGTGTTTCTCGGGATCAAAGGGGCGTTGCTGCTGTTTCTTGCCCCGGCGTCTGCCTTTTCGGCCGCGACTGCCGGAGGAACCGTTTCTTCCCATCTCCTATACTATGTACCAGGCAAGCCGCCTGATTCAATATCTTTCCCTCGACTCCCCGGGGCTAGAGCCATCCGCTCCCGGTCAAAGTGACAGCTCAAAAGGGGCGTGGTATAAGTGGGTATGAAAGAGCCCCTCTACCTGCTCGACGGGTACAGCGTAATCTACCGATCATACTTCGCCTTTATCCGAAACCCTTTGCGAAACAGCCGCGGCGAGAACACCTCCGCGGTCTTCGCCTTTTTTCGTACGATGCTCAGCATCTTTCGTGAGCACGAGCCGCGCCACTTTGCCGTCGTCCTCGACTCGATAGAGCAGACCTTCCGGCACAAGCAGTACGACGCTTACAAGGCTACCCGGGACAAGACACCCGAGGACCTGCACGCCCAGATACCGAGGATTGAGGCGATCCTCGATGCCCTGGGAGTGCCGAAAGTGCGAAGCGAAGGGTACGAGGCTGACGACGTGATGGCGACCCTCGCGACCCGGTGCCGGGACGAGGGTCGGGGCTGCTATGTGATCTCCGGGGATAAGGACCTCCTGCAGCTTGTAGGTGGTCCTGTAAAGGTGCTCAAGCCGGGCACAAACTCCCGCCTCGAGGAGCTCGACCGGGAGGGGGTAATCGCCCAGTGGAAGGTCGCGCCGGAGCAGATCCTCGACTACCTCTCCCTTGTCGGGGACAGCTCAGACAATGTGCCGGGGGTCAAAGGGATCGGTGAAAAAACCGCCGCGAGCCTGCTTCAGGAGTACTCGACCCTCGACGGAATCTACGAGAACCTCAACTCCATCTCCTCAAGCAGCCGGCGGCAGAAGCTCGAGGAGGGCAGGGAAAGTGCCTACATGAGCCGGGACCTCATAACCCTCGTCCACGACGTACCGGTGAGCCTCACGATGGAGGATCTCGCCCTGCCGCCCCTCAATCTCGACGCCGCCCTGCCTCTGCTCGAGGCGGAGGAGATGCAGAGCCTCATCGACGAGATCCGGGAAACCTTGGGAGAAGATTCGGGTTCTACCGCCGGCGGGGGCAGCAATGAGGGTGGCGGTGGGGCGAGCTCGGCGGCGCAACAGCGCGGTGCGCGCGCCGCGGTGCGCTCCGGAGGTCGTGGTGAGCTGCGGGTGCCGGGCTACGAGCCGATCGAGACCTCCGACTCTCTCCTCGGACCCGGCAGGTATGAGACTGTGATGGATCTCAGCAGGGCGGAGGAGCTGTTTGCAGAGGCGAGGAGTGTCGGGCGGGTCGCCCTTGACTCGGAGACCGACTCCCTCGACGAGATGGTAGCGAAACCGGTGGGATTCTCCCTCTCCTGGAAAGCTGGAGAGGCCTACTACTTCCCCCTCCTCGCTCCAGATGGCGCGGTTCTTCCGGAGGAGGAGATGCGCAGGCTGCTACAGGAACTGCTCGAGGACTCCGCCGTGGAGCTCGTGGGTCAGAACCTGAAGTACGACTACAAAGTGCTCTCTCGTTGGGGGGTGGAGATCAAGAATATCTATTTTGATACCATGATCGCCGCCTGGCTTATCGACGCCTCCGCCAACAGCTACGGCATGGATGCCCTCGCGAAGCGCTACCTCTCCTACCAAACCCTCCATTACGCCGATCTGTTCGAAGGAAAGGGCGCCGGGGAGCAGCCCTTTTCCTCCGTCCCTCTGGAAACCGCCGGCCATTACGCCGCGGAGGATGCGGACATCACCTGGCGCCTCTACGAACTGTTCGCGCCGGTGATCGAGGCTCGCGGTTACGGTGAGCTCTTCTACGAGGTAGAGATGCCCCTGGTCGCCCTTCTCGGGACCCTCGAGCTCCGGGGTATTCTCCTGAGGGCCGGGGAGCTTGAGGCGTACAGCGAGGAGCTCACCGCGGCACTCCAGACCCTGGAGCAGGAGATCTACGAGCTGTGTGGCAGGCAGTTCAATATCGGCTCCACCAAGCAGCTTCAGGAGGTGCTTTTCGAAGAGCGCAAGCTGCAGCCGATCAAAAAGACCAAGACCGGCTACTCCACGGACGAAGCGGTTCTCCAGCAACTTGCCCGGGAGGACCCGGTACCCGAGCGTATCCTCCGGTATCGGCAGCTGTCAAAGCTCAAGTCCACCTACGTCGACGCGCTCCCGAAAATGGTGAATCCCGAAACTCGTCGACTCCATACCCATTTTCAGCAGACCGGCACGGCGACCGGTAGGCTTTCGAGCAAGGATCCCAACCTGCAGAACATCCCGATCCGGGATGAGGAGGGGCGGCGAATACGGCGCGCCTTTGTCGCCCCCGAAGGGTGGCGAATCGTCAGCGCCGATTACTCCCAGATAGAGCTGGTTATCCTCGCCCACCTCTCGGATGATCCCGGTCTCAAGGAGGCGTTCAACGAGGGAGTCGACGTCCATCGCCGCACGGGTGCCCTCATTTTCGGTGTCGAGACCGATGAGGTCACCCCGGAGCAACGGAGGATTGCCAAGACGATCAACTTTGGCGTCATGTACGGCATGAGCGCCTTTCGCCTCTCCAACGAACTGTCCATCCCCCGGCGGGAGGCGGAGTCGTTTATCAACGCCTATTTCAGTACCTACTCCAAAATCCGGGAGTTCATCGACCGCACCGTGGCAGAGGCGGAGGAGAGCGGGCGGGTGGCGACCATTCTCGGACGGGAACGCCCGCTGCCGGACATCAACAGCCGGAACCGCAACGTGAAAAGCGGTCAGGAGCGAATCGCGGTGAACACCCCGATCCAGGGGAGCGCGGCGGACATCGTGAAGCTCGCGATGCTGAAGGTGGAACGGCGGCTGCGGGAGGCGCAGTTCGACAGCAGGGTGCTCCTGCAGGTACACGATGAACTCATCCTCGAAGCGCCCGAGGGTGAGGTGGAGGCGCTTACCGCCCTTCTCATGGAGGAGATGAGCACGGCGGTGGCCCTCTCGGTGCCGTTACGGGTAAACGTGGAGAGTGGAGCAAACTGGGGCGAGCTGCACTGATGGTCGTCGGCATAAGTGGCCGCTACTGCGCCGGAAAGAGCGAGGTCTCCCGGCTCCTCATCGAGGGGGGGTTCGAACGTCTCGATGTCGACGCCCTCGGCCACGAGGCCCTCGAGATCGAACGGGAGCGCATCATCGAGACCTTCGGCCCGCAGATCACGAAGGACGGGCGGATCGATCGCAGGCAACTCGGTCGACGGGTGTTTGGCGACCCGGACTCCCGGCGTCGACTCGAGGAGATTGTCCACCCGAGGATGCGGGAGCAGGTTGCCGAGGCGGCGAAATCAAAAGGGGCTTCGGGTGGCAAACTGGTCATCGACGCGGCCCTTCTGTTTTACATGGACCTCCACCGCCACTGCGACCTGGTTATCTGGGTCCACTCCCCGCTAATCCTGCGGGCGTGGCGAGCCGTCCGTCGTGATAACCTCGGCCTCCGTCAGGTGATCTCCCGCTTCAGGGCGCAGCGGCACATAACCCCTCAACCTTACCTGCAGGATGTCGATATTAGAAGAGTGAACAATTGGGGCTCCCGGCGCCGTCTTCTGAGACAGCTGGAGGAGCTACCCGGACTATTCACGTGAGAGATGACGCGATGGAGCAACAGAAGGTTCTTATAATCATTATATCCGCGGCCCTCTTTATTGCCGCGGTTCTCGGCGTCGGCCTGGCGCTCTTCTATCCCGATGCCGGTGGTTCGGCCGCAGCATCGGCCCGGGAGTTTGATCCGATTGAGTATGCCCGGCCCGAGTCCGAGCCCGAGTCCGAGTCCGAGCCGAGGGACGAAGAGCGGGTCGTCGTGTTCGGAGAGACCGAGGAGGAGAGGGATGACGATCGGAGCGAAGAGCGCGTCATTCTCCTGACCGAGGACCCCCCACGGGAGGAAGAGGAGTCCGGGGAGGAGGAAACGATCACAAGCCGGCCCGCTACCGCCCAGCGGTCCGCAGAGAGGGGCGAGGCGGATGGTGAAACGACCCCGGCGCCGCAAACCGCCCCGAGCAGGGAGCCTGACGCGGCTCAACGCGAGCAGACAGCCTCCTACCAGCGTGCCCCGGAGCCGGCACCCCGAAGGATGCGGGTCACCGAGCACTGGATCCAGCTCATCTCCTCTCCCAACCGCGACCGGGTCGACCAGGTCAGGGAGCAACTGCGAGAGCGCTACAGTCTCGGCGGGCGGGTCACCAGTCGGGAAGTTGGAGACACCACCTACTACCGCCTCCGTCTCGGTCCCTACGACGACCGGGAGGAAGCCGAGAAGTTTCTCGCCTGGATCCGTGACATTGACGGCTTTTCCGGTGCCTATATCTCCGAAGAGTATCCCCTGCGGACCGTTCGCTGACACTCCGCTCCGGGGATGACCTCAGATCTGATAGTCTGTGGAGCTGATGCTCCGACCCCTTCTTAGATTGAACTCCCCCGCTTTGGTGTAGATCCTGCTGCCCGGGGCGATCGACTCGGTAAGCCAGACATTTCCGCCGACGATCGAGTCGTGACCAATCACCGTCTTTCCCCCGAGGATCGTCGCCCCGGCGTAGATCGTCACGTTGTCCTCGATGGTGGGATGCCGTTTTGTGTTTGCCTCGGACTTCTTTACACTCAACGCCCCGAGGGTAACTCCCTGGTAGATCTTGACGTGGTCTCCGATAACCGTGGTTTCACCGATCACAACCCCCGTGGCGTGGTCGATAAAGAAGTAGTTTCCAATCTGCGCACCAGGATGGATATCGATTCCGGTCTTTCCGTGGATTACCTCACTCATAATCCGCGGAATCAGCGGTATTTCCCGGGCCCAGATCTCATGGGCGATCCGGTGGACGATAATCGCCTCTACCCCAGGATAGGCGAGAATGATCTCCTCTTTGGATTGCGCCGCCGGGTCTCCGGCGAATGCCGCCTCCACGTCCAGCTTTACCCGGCGCCGGATCTCCGGAATCTGCCGCAGCAGATCTAAGGCGAGGCTTTTGGCCTCCTCTCTGCACTCATCGAGAGGCCGCCCCTCCCGGCAGACGGATTCCTTATAGCAGAGGCTCTTGAAGATCTCCCGGGAAAGCGAGTTCAGGAGACGACTCGTCTTTTCTGAGACCACGTAGCTGACACTGTCCTTGGTGACCGTGTCCTCGCTCTGGTACCCGGGAAAGATGAGAGACTGGAGGTCGGTCATGATCTTGACGATGCTCGGGCGGGAGGGAAGGTTGGGCCCGTCGAGGTGGTTTATGCCGCCGATCTCCTCGTAGGACCTTGTTATAGCCGATGCTATACCGAAAAGTTCGTCTGCCATGACCCATCGATACACCACCCACCATCCCCTGTCAACGGACGACCGGCGGCCAGATCCGCGGGAAGTAACCTCCCGGGGAGCGAGCAAGCTGATCCCGGCACTCTGCGGGAGGTCG
>JBKHDM010000015.1:0-43178 GCA_046541355.1 Spirochaetaceae bacterium | reverse complement strand
TCCCGCCTCCGGCCGGCCGCCGTCGAGGTCGGAAGCGGTGGCGAGGCGGGAGAGGGCGGTTGCGGTCGGTGGGGCGAGGCGACGGGGCGTGGAGACCGTTGAGCCCGGCGTGAGAAACCGCCCTACCCTGGGAAGCTCCCGATAGGAGAGAAGCTCCCGGCGCCGATAGACCCCTTCGACTATCTCAAAGCCTGGCGGTGCAGCCAGGGGACCCGGGGATCGGGGGCGTCGGAGGCTACGCTTTTTCCCCTCTTTCACGGATTTGAGCCTCCCGTACAGATCGCCCACGGAGCCTACGCCTCCTCGCCCCCGGCGACCCAGTCGGCAAGAAACGCCTTCACCCGAGCCTTCGGATTCTCGTCTATCTCCTCGTTCTGATCCCGTGGTCCGATGCAGGAGGGGCAACCCTCCTCGCAGGGACACTCCACGACAAGGTCGAGGGCGGCGGCGAGAATCTGCCCAGCCTTTCCTGAAAACGCCTCGGCCATCCCGCTACCCCCGGGAGTGACGTCGTGGACGTAGAGAGCAGGAACACCGAAGTGCGGGTCCCGGAGCCGGGCGGTTACCCCGACGTCGCTTCGCTCGCAGAGGAGAAAGACGGGACTCACCGTCTGAATGAGGGCGCCTATCCTCGCTAACACCGCTCCCCGGGTCGCCGGCGCCATCTTGTCGAGGATTACCCCGGGTCCGCCGAGACGAGGGTCGAAAACCAGGGCGATCGCCCGGGTGTGCAGCTCCTCTTCCGGGAGGTCGATCTCCCCGTAACCGATGTTCTCATGACTCTGGTAGCGGATCTTTTTAAACTTCGAGGCGAGGGAGCGAATGAGTACATCCCCGAGGACTCCGGTGACCCCTGCCACCGGCAGCTCCTGGTCCTCGGTGAGAACCTTGATGTCCCGCTTGACCAGGGCGTCGGTAAAGTAGTTTACCGAGGTCTCCTCCACGTAGGCGCGCCGGTTGTGGAGGTCGAGGTTGGTGACGACAAACTGTCGCCCCCGGTGGAGGTAGATCGCGTTGTTAAAGAGCATCTCCTTCGCCGAAGGGCGGTCCATCTCCCCGATCACCTCGTGCTTTCCGCCGGTGGAGTCCACGATAACGACATTGTCCGCCGTCGCGCTTCTGAGGCTCACCCCTTCGGCGGGGTAGGCTCGGTCGGACCAGTAGTAACTCCCCCGGGTCTTTCTCACCACCCCGTCCTCCTCGAGGATCGAAAGATACTCCCCCACATCCCCGGGAAACCCCTCCCCTTCCTTGAAGGGGAGCTCGAAGACGGCGCACTTGAGATGGTCCATGAGGACGTACATGTTGTCCGGGTCGAGAAAGGCGGACTCCGGAGAGCGCCCGAAAAAATAACCGGGATGCCTCACCATGTACTGGTCGAGGGGAGAGGCGGTTGCTACAAGTATCGCGATTGAGCGAGTCGCCTTTCGACCCGCCCTGCCCGCCTGCTGCCAGGCGCTTGAGATGGAGCCGGGAAACCCCGCCATTATCGCGGCGTCGAGACCACCGATATCGATCCCCAGCTCCAGGGCGTTGGTGGAGACCACCCCCTGGATGGTCCCGTCCCGCAACCCCTTCTCGATCGACCGTCGCTCGTTGGGCAGGTATCCGCCCCGGTAGGACTCGACGTTGATCCGACCGTTGTCGGTGTAGACGTTCGCCACGCTCTTGCGGATATAGTCGGCAATGAGCTCGGTTCTAACCCTGCTTCGGGCAAAGACGATCGTTTTGACCCCTGCCTTGAGGAAGCGGACCGCCAGCTCCTCGGCGGTGTGGGTAACCCCCTTTCGGATACCCTGCACCCGGTCCACCAGGGGAGGGTTGTAGAGCACGAAGTGTTTCTCTCCCCGGGGAGCGCCGTTTCGGTCAATCAGTTCCACCGGCCCCTCGAGGATCGCCTCGGCGAGGGCCTTCGGATTGCCGATGGTCGCGGAGCAGAGAATAAAAACCGGGTCGTTTCCGTAAAACCGGATAACCCGCTTGAGCCGTCGCAGGAGATTCGTCATGTGAGCGCCGAAAACGCCGCGGTAGGTGTGGACCTCGTCGATCACCACGTATCGCAGCCGCTTGAAAAAGCGGATCCACTTCGGGTGGTTCGGCAGGATGCCTGAGTGGAGCATATCGGGATTGGAGATGACGATCTGCCCGGTCTCCCTCGCTGAGACCCGGAGACTGCTCGGGGTGTCACCGTCGAAGGTGGCGACCTTCACCTTGAGATCCCCGGAGAGGACTGTCTCGTTCAGTTCCGACTGCTGGTCCTGACTGAGCGCCTTTGTAGGAAAGAGGTAGAGCGCCCGGGTCTCGGGATCCTCACTGATCCCCTGGAGTACCGGCAGGTTGTAACTCAGGGTCTTTCCCGAGGCGGTAGGGGTAACGATTACCAGATTCTTTCCCTCCCGCACCGTCCGGTACGCCTCGGCCTGATGGGTATAGAGCCGCTCGATACCCCGTCGCCTCAGGCTCTCCCGGATCCCCGGATCGAGATCCTCCGGGAGGGGGGCAAACGCTCCCTCCCGAGGGGTAAGGTGCTCCCAGGAAGTGACGTTTTTCAGAAATTCCCGGTCACTTCGCAGCTCCTCTATGATATCCTGCTGAGAGTGGATCGCTTCCATGGCGGGCAAATGGTAGCACAATACGTGGACTCTTACACCGGCCCCGGGAAGTAATCGGGAAGCCCAAAGAGTCCCAAGGGAGTCAGCGATGAACCGAGAGGTACTGTCAATCATCATGGGCGGAGGCAAGGGAACCCGTCTGTATCCACTCACCATGGAGCGGGCAAAGCCGGCGGTCCCCTTCGGCACAAAGTACCGAATCGTCGACATTCCGATCTCCAACAGCATCAACTCCGGTTTCAAGTCGATGTACGTCCTCACCCAGTTCAACTCCGCCTCTCTCCACCTCCATCTGGCAAACACCTACATCTTCGACTCCTTTACCCGGGGATTTGTTGAGATCCTCGCGGCCGAGCAGACCTTCGATCACACCGGCTGGTACGAGGGGACCGCCGACGCGGTCCGAAAGAACATGATCCACTTTCGTACCCAGGAGCCGGAGCACTATCTCATTCTCTCAGGGGATCAGCTCTACCGGATGGACCTCGCCGATCTGTATCGCCACCATCTCGACGCCGACGCCGACGTCACCGTCGCCTGTACTCCGGTAACCCGGGAGGCGGCTACAGCCTTCGGCATTCTCACCCCCGACTCCAACGGCTGGATTACCGAGTTTACCGAGAAGCCGGCGATAAGCATCAACATAGACCACATGAAGATCCCCGACGCCCTCTATCCGAGCGAAGAGGTTCGCAGGACGGGCAAGCAGTTTCTCGGATCCATGGGGATCTACTTTTTCAAGGCCGGGATCCTCGAGGAAGCGCTGGAAAACGAGCAGACCGATTTCGGACATGAGATTATTCCGATGCTCATCGGGCGGAGGAAGGTGCAGTCCTACATCTTTTCGGGCTTCTGGGAGGACATCGGGACGATCCGTTCCTTTTACGAGACCAACCTCAACCTGGCAAGCCCGGTGCCGGACTTCAATTTTTATGACGAGAAGATGCCGATCTACACCCGCAAACGGGACCTACCGGCATCCAAGTTCAACCGGTGCCGCATCGAGCAATCCCTCGCCGCGGACGGATGCATCATCGACGACTCGACGATAACCAACAGCATCATCGGTATTCGTACCATTATCGAGGGGGGCTGCGAGCTCGACGGGGTCGTATGCATGGGCGCGGACTACTACGAAAACAGCGCTCGGATCACCCAGCGCAAGAGTGAGGGAATACCGAAGATCGGTGTGGGATTAGGAACGAAGGTGAGGGGGGCGATTATAGACAAGAACGCCCGGATCGGAGACGGCTGCTCCATCGGCCTCTCACCAGGACCCCGGGAGGACGGTGACTTCGGCAACTACTACGTCCGGGACGGCATTATCGTCATTCCGAAGAACGGCGTAATAGCTCCCGGAACCGTGATCTGAACCGGTCGAAGAGCTGCCGGTCGGAGTCGGCAAGGTCGAGGGCTACCACCTCCTCCTCGGTAAACCAGCCGGCCTCCTCGTGAACATGGAGGACCTGTGGCTCCCCTTCCATGGTTACCGTCAGGGCGACGAGCTGGTACGCTACACCCCTGTGCTCGAAAGGAACCGACCCGATCTCCTCTCCCGCCTGGATGCTGATCTCGAGTTCCTCGAGAAACTCCCGCTCCAGGCAGCCCTGGAGGCTCTCCTCATCCCGGCACTTACCACCGGGAAACTCCCACCGGCGGGATAGCTCCCCTCCCGCCTGTCTCCGAGCGAGAAAGAGCCGCCCTCCCCTCGCTGCCACCCCTGCGGTGGTAACTCGACTACTCAGAGAAAAAGCACCTGATGGAGAAAGAAGTGGAGAACCGCGACGATAATACCGAGGGTTCCGATAATCGCGCTGTTTGCTCCAAAAATTCGGTCGAGGGAGGCGAGGGAACTCGACTCCACGGTGGTTCGCTCCTTGTAGTACTGCAAAAAGAGGGTGAAGCCCATAACCATTCCCACCAGTGCGGGAAGCAGATCACCGACAACCGGAACGTCACCGGGACTAACCGAAAGAAGCTTGAGGAAGCCGACGACGAAGGTGAATATCCCCATGGTGAGGCGGAAGCCGGCGTGCTCGAAGAGCTCCGAGTTCAAGACGCTTCGCAGCTGAAGCTTCTCATCCATCCGGTCGAAGGAGAGGGTAAGTCCGGCGAGGAGGTTTACTAGAATCGAAAGAAAATAGATCTGGTACACTGATCCGCTCCAGTTGTGTCGCTTGGCTAAAAGTTATGCCGAATCGAGGCACCCGGTCAACTGAAAGGATTGTCACCGGGTGAGAGACGCGTCAACCACACCCGTCGCCTCGCCCCAGCCGACCTCCACGCTCCACTCCTCCTCCCCCGCTCCGGCGGGCACAAAAAGCTGAACCGACCGCTCGTCCCCCTCCTCCTCCGGCAGCAGATCGTAGAGCCACTCTCCCTGAAGGAGCCGGTCGGCGTCGCGGCTCAGGGGGGAGTCTTCTGAAAGCTCCCCGGAGAGCCGCCGCGGCTCCGGCTCGAGGAGACGGATCCGGAAGGGCTCTCCCGCAAGGGCCCGAATCTCCTCGGCCCGGACTGTGAGTGAGATGAGCACCCCATCCTCGAAGGACCGGGCACGCAGCTGAAACTGGTAGCCGTCGAGCGTAACGCTGCCGGGATCTCCCCGGAGAAAGACAAAGTAGATCCCTCCGAGGATCAGGACGATGAGAACATCGATGGTGAGAATAATCAGGGATCGGTTGCCGCGAAAGGGACGGGAGCCGCGATGATCGGGAATCGGCTTACGCCTGAGAGCCTCCCGCTCGCCACGGTCGTAATGGTAGCTCAGCCCCCGCTCCGGGTCGTCTCTGAGAGTCGGTTGTTCTGTTTCTTCCGCCGGGCAATCCCGGCACCCTCGTCGTGCCACCGGTAGCTACAGTATAGAAAGCTCCCGTTTCCGGGGCAACAGGGATCGCGAGCAAGCCCGGCGGCCGGCGGCCCCACCCCCCGCGCCGGGCCCTACCCCCCGCGCCGGGCGGCGAGAGTGCCGATCGCCTCGGCGAGGGCGGAGGCGGGAAAGAAGCCACGCGCCTCCCGCAACCGCCTTCCGGCGCCCTGGTGGATAAGCGCGCCGGCAACCGCGGCGTCCGTGGGCGACAACCCCTGGGCGAGGAGAGAGCCGATAACGCCGGTTAGAACATCCCCGCTTCCGGCGGTTCCCAGGGCGGGCTCGAGACCCTCCACGAACCACTCCTCTCCCCCGGGAGCGGTGATGACGGTTACCGCCCCCTTCAGGAGACAGACGGCGCGGTAGGTAGCGGTGATCCGGGCCGCCGCGGCGGGGGGATCCTTCAAGACTTCCTCGATCGTGCAGTGGAGAAGACGTGCGGCCTCACCGGGATGGGGTGTGAGGACAGACTCACCGATCACAGCTTCCCCTCCCCCGAGCCGGGCGAGATTGTTGAGGCCGTCGGCGTCGACAACTGCCGGAAGCCGTGAGGAGAGCAGGTGGGTGAGAAGCTCACCCCTTTTATCCGAAACCCCCCAGCCCGGGCCGACGGCGAGGGCGGTGTAGCCCTCGAGGCGCCCGGCGATCTGTCCGACCGGGTCCGCCGGGTCGACTCCCTCCACCATCATCGCCGGTTCCCCGACGGCGGCCTCCGCTCGAAGGGGGGTGTCGATATGGAGCCGAAGAAGACCGCAGCCCGCCGACAGGGCGGAGCGTCCCGCGAGGACCGCCGCTCCCGAGGTCCCCTCGCCACCGGCAAAGAGGGCGAGAAAGCCGCGTTGCCCTTTATGAGCGTCCCCGGGGAGGGGGGGCAGAAGGGAGGGCAGATCGCCCTCTTCGGCGAGGCGGGACGGGGCGAAGCCCACGAGGCTCCCCCGGGGAAACCCAGGGTCCCCCACGGTTATCCTGCCCGCACGAATCCGGCCGACGGGATGGTAGAGGGCGCGCTTCTCGACGCCCATGGTTACCGTCAGATCCGCCCGTACCGTGGGGAAGGTCGGTTCAAACTCATCCCCCATCCCCGAGGGCAAGTCGATCGCAACCACCCGCGCTCCGCTTCGGCCGATCGCCTCGACCGCCTCGAGATAGCTGCCCCGCAAGGGGCCGCTTATGCCGGTTCCCGCTATGCCGTCAAAGACCCAGCGCCCCCGGGCGAGGAGCTCCTCCCCGCCGCCGTCATCCCAGTAGCGGATCGGCACGCCGAGATTCTCGAGGATCTGAAGCTGGGATCGAGGCGCTCCTGTGAGTTCTTTTCGCAGTACGAGTGCGGTCACCGGGATACCGTTGTCATAGCAGAGGCGCGCCATGACAAGGGAGTCACCGCCGTTGTTCCCCGCCCCGGCCACCGCCACCACCGGCCCGAGCTCCTCCGGCAGCGGCGAGGAGCGCTCGAGGGCGTGGGCGAGCCAGATCCGAAAGGCGTGACGGCCGGCGTTCTCCATCAGGACGAGCTCAGGAATGCCGAGTTCCTGAGCCTCCCGGTCGACCCGGGCTATCTCCTTTGCCGTCACAAGCTGTCGCATAGGCTACAGACTCTCCCGCTCCCGCATCGCCGCTACAGACCGCCCCAGTTCTGTCGGGCCGTGGCGCGGTTGCCGATGAGCCGGTCCGACCGCCACCAGACCACCGCGGCGTGATCCTCCCTGCCGACGAGGGAGGTGATAATCCCCTCCGGCGAAACCCGAATGCTCCGAAACACCTGCGCCGCCTCATCCATCTCGAGGGTCCGCCTCCGTATCGCCCGCCCCTCGGTTGTAAGGATAAGCAGTCGCTGCTCGACTCTGTTCTCCCGACGCAGAAGATAGAGATACCCTCCCCGGGCAACGCCGATGAGCTCGTAGAGCGCCTCCGCCGTCGGCTCGGAGCGTCTCTGCTCCTCGAAAAGCCCCCCCTCCTCGTTCGGGATTACAACGAACCCGTCGTAGCGACCCGACTCGAGGTCGAGCCAGTAGATCCTCGACTGGCCCCGGCGGATCCCGTAGCTCGCCCCGGTCTGGTCGTCCACCCGCTCCCGGTAGTAGTCGAGCTTGAGAAACATGCGCTCTCCCGAGGGGTCCGGAGTCAGGGACTCGAGGATCGGAATCACCGGCTCCTCCCCGGGCACCGGCAGCCGGTCGAGGGCGATGTCGACCCGATAGAGGAGCTCCCCCCGGGGGGAGTAGCCGAAGACGATCCACCGCTCCATGGTGCGGGTGATGACAATGAGATCGTCACTGTCGGTAACGTAGAGGCGGTCTATGTAGGGAAAGGGTGTGCCCCCGATCCCCTCCTGGCCGATGTAGTCGATCAGCTCTCCTGCGGCGTCGAAGCGGAGAACGATCCGGTTCAGCCGCACTCCGAGCTCCTCGTCCGGGATGGTGCGTTCCTCGGTAACCCGCTCCTCCACCATGATCAGCTTCTCTGAGGTCACGGCGATCTCCCCGAGCTGGTTAAAGGAGTACTCCGTGGCGCTGCGGGTGGTGACCCGCTCCCCGGACTCCCCGCGACGCTGGAGCACGACGGGCAGGGGGTTTTCCTCGGGATCGTAGATGAGGGAGATGAGATCTCCGAAGGAGGTAAACTCCATGATCTTGTTGGCGTTGCCGTTGGCGACGAAGATCGAGCCGTCCACCATGTCGACGACGTTTTTTCTCGGTTGGGCGACCCCGCCGACCTCGAAAATGTCTATCTGATCCTCCATCTTTCCGAGGTCGATCCGAAAGAGGTCCTCCTTTTCGAGGACCGTCGGCTGGTCCGCACCACAGGAGATAAACAGGAGAGGAACAAAAAGCAGCAGAAGCGAAGGGCGACCGGCCATGTGCGAGGCGATGGTAGCTGCCGCAGACGGTCTCTGTCAACGTTGCTTGACCCGTAAATGTAGCGACAGTAGAGTGAAGCCATGATTCAGAAGGTGATCGACGCCGTTTTCGGCTCCAAACACGAGGCTGATCTCAAGCAGCTTTTGCCGCTACTTCATAAGGTCAACGAGTTGGAGTCCTGGGCGATCGGATTGAAGGAAAGCGACATCCTCGAACAGACCGGACAGTTCCGAAAAGCGCTGGCCGCGGGAGATACAACCGTGGACGAGCTTCTTCCCCGGGCGTACGCCCTCGTTCGGGAGGCGGCCCGGCGCATCCTCGGGGAACGGCTCTACGACGTTCAGATTCTCGGAGGAATCGTTCTCCATCAAGGCCGGATCATGGAGATGAAGACGGGAGAGGGAAAGACCGTCTCCTCGGTCACCGCGGCGTATCTCAACGCGCTCACCGGTAAGGGCGTGCACCTCATCACAGTCAACGACTACCTCGCAAATCGGGACGCCGCCTGGATGGGGCCGATCTACGAGTATCTCGGGGTGAGCGTCGGCGCCATATCCGCGGGTATGGAGAACGCGGAGCGAGCCGAGGCGTACCGAAAGGACATTACCTACGGAACGAACAACGAGTTCGGTTTCGACTATCTCCGGGACAACATGCGCTTCGACGCCGCCCAGAAGGTGCAGCGTGGTCACCACTACTGTATCGTCGACGAGATCGACAGCATTCTCATCGATGAGGCTCGTACCCCCCTGATCATCTCAGGCACCGCCCAGGACGACGTGCAGAAATACAAAGAGGTTAACGCCCTGGTCAGGGATCTCACGGAGTGCGCGAAGGACCCGGAGACCGGGGATTACCCGGATGAGCCGGTGGGAGATTACAAACTCGACGAAAAGGGGCGGCGGGTCAGCTTTACCGACGAGGGGCTCAACCACATCGAGGAGATACTCCACCGGCGCAAGCTCATCTCCGGCACCCTCTTCGACCCGGAAAACTTCGAGTACATTCACCACTTTACCCAGGCGATGAAGGCGCACAAGCTCTTCCATCGGGATACACACTATGTGGTAGCTGACGGCCAGGTGCAGATCGTTGATGAGTTTACCGGGCGGATTCTCCACGGCCGACGCTACTCCGACGGTCTCCACCAGGCGATCGAGGCCAAGGAGGGTATCAGGGTTGCCCAGCGCAGTCGAACCCTCGCCACCATCACCTTCCAGAACTTCTTTCGTATGTACGACAAGATCTCGGGCATGACCGGTACGGCGGCCACGGAGGAGAAGGAGTTCGGAAAGATCTACAATCTCGACGTGGCGGTGATACCGACCAACCGCCCGGTGGCGCGGATCGACAACGACGACGTTATCTACATCAACGAGAAGGAGAAGCTCGAGGCTATCTGCGAGGAGCTGCAGGCGCTCAACGAGAAGGGACAGCCGGTCCTCGTCGGCACCATCTCAATCGAGAAATCCGAAGAGCTCTCCACCATGCTTACCCGTCGGGGTGTCCCGCATGAGGTGCTCAACGCGAAGAACCACGCCCGGGAGGCGCTCATTATCGGCGAGGCCGGGGCGAAGGGTTCGGTCACCATCGCAACCAATATGGCCGGCCGTGGAACCGACATAAAGCTCGGAGGAAACCCGGAGTTTCGCGCCCGTAGACGCGTCGGGACCGAGGGGGACGAGAACAGCTATCAAGCGGCTTTGAGAGAGGAGCGGGAGAAGTGGCGGGAGCAGTACGAGGAGGTCAAATCCCTCGGGGGCCTCTACGTCCTCGGTACCGAGCGCCACGAGTCGAGGCGGATCGACAACCAGCTGCGTGGCCGTTCCGGTCGCCAGGGCGACCCCGGGGAGTCCCGTTTCTTTATCTCCATGGACGACGACCTGATGCGGCTGTTCGGCAAAGGGGGAGCAAACCTCAAGGCGATCATGGAGCGCGGCCTCCCCCCGGGGGAGCCGCTCAACCATCCGCTGATCAACAAGAGTATCGAGCGCGCTCAGTCAAAGGTGGAGGAGCGGAACTTCGACATCCGCAAGCACCTGCTCGAGTTTGATGACGTTCTCAACGAGCAGCGTAAGCTGATCTACTCTCAGCGGGACGAGATTCTCCAGGATGAGCAACTCACCGAGCGGGTCCTCAACACCGCCCGGGAGGTGGTAGATCAGATCTTCGAGGAGCGACCTCCCGAGGGGCACGCATCGGGGCACCGCTACACCTTTCTCTACGAGCAGCTGAAGGAGCGCCTCTTCTATACGCCGGAACTGCCTCAGTCCGAGGCGGAGAGCAGAGAACCCGAGGCTCTCGCCGATGAGCTCATCGAGGAGATGAGGGTAGACCTGGAGAAAAAGAAGGAGATAGCCTCGCCGAGCCGATTCAACCTGGCGATCCGGATCGAGTATCTGCGAAACATCGACGCAAAGTGGCAGGACCACCTCGAGGACCTCGAGGCGCTGCGGGAGGCGGTCTATCTGCGCAGCTACGCTCAAAAGAATCCGCTCCTCGAGTACAAGCTCGAGGGGTTCCAGATTTTTGATCAGCTCATCGAGCAGATCCGGGGGGCGGTGGCTCGAAAGGTCCTCGCCGTAAAGGCCGAGAGCCTCCAGGCGCAGCAGGAGGAGCTAGCCCGCCGCTCGAGGGTTGCAAACGCCGTCGCCCGGCACGGGAGCTTCGCCCTCTTTCAGGGCGGCTCCGAGGTCGCCGAGCCCGCCGCGGCGAACCCCGGGCCCGGGGGGGAGCCGGGGGTCTCCGGCAGAGGCAAGCGGAGCACCGCCCCCACCCTCAACAGAAATCAGAGAAAGCGTCTCGCGAAGAAAATGAAGAAGTAGCCGGTTACGGGCGTTCGAGAACCGGGGTTTCCGAGGTAACAGGCGGTTGTTCACCGGTAAAGGCGTTGATCAGGGTGAACAGTCCGAATAGGCACACTACGATAATCGCCAGTCGGCGCATGTTACAAACCTCTCTCCTGGGTACTTCACCCGTGGATATACCACATCAGGGCAGATAGTTCAACGGATTGACAAATCGCCCGTTCCTGATCACCGAAAAGTGGAGATGGGGCCCGGTGCTTCGACCGGTGTTGCCCATCCTGCCGATAACATCTCCCTGATAGACGAACTGTCCCGGGCGCACGTCGAAGCTGTCGAGGTGGCCGTAGAGCGTCTGAAAGCCCCCGTCGTGACGGATAATGACAAACTTTCCATAGTTGCCGATCTGGCTCTCGATGTGGACAACCCGGCCGCTCCCGGCAGCCCGGATCAGGGTGCCCGGGGCGTTTGCCCAGTCGATACCGTTGTGAAATCGTGGGAGCCCGGTAAACGGATCCGCCCTCATCCCGAAGCCCGAGGTAAACCGCCCCACCGTAGGATTGCGAAACAGCTCCCCGAGAATCAGCTTGAGCTCCGTCTCGTTCATCCGCGCTTCCGGGACAAAGAGCACCTGCCCGATCGAAAGCTCCCTGCTTCTCATATCGTTGGCGTCGAGGATCGCGTTTACGGAGGTGCCGTAACGTTCGGCGATCCCTGAGAGGTTGTCGCCGCTGCGTACCTCGTAGAGCAGTCCGTCCCGATTGGGGATCCTGTAGGTGTCGCCGATCTGGATTCGTCGGGCGTCCTTGATCTGATTGAAGCTTATCAAGGTGTCGAGGGTCAGATCGTACTCCGTTGCGAGACCCGAAAGCGTGTCTCCCGGCTCGATGGTGCGGCTTTCCACCTCCAGGGCGAGAAACTGTTCGGTGTCGACGATGATAGTGGCATCAATGACGTCATAGTCGGGCTCGTCGAAGCTCATCCGGCTCCAGAGCACCCGACTCGACTCGTCGAGTTGAGGCAGAGAAAAACCGACCCGTTCCCGGGCGAGGACAGTGTCCGCGATGGTGCGCTCCATGGTACCGTAGCTCAGCAGCATCAGGACGATCGCCCCGAGATAGACCGGAAGGTCGACGGGACGGTAACCGATGAGTATCGAGCGCAGGGCGTCGCCGAAGGGGGCAAAAAGCTCTCCCACTCCAGGACGCCTGAGGGCCGAGGCTCCCCGGGGCGTCGGCGGCTGGAGGGCGGGGCGGCGGCGCGACGGTCGCAGCCGTGCTCCGACAGAAGAGAGTGTACCGGCAAGTAATTTTGTCCTCCCGGGGACCGAGGAAAAGGAGGAGGGTCGTCGTTGTCTCCGTCGCTCTATCGCGGTGCGTCGATGAACTCGCTGATTCTTGACAAAACTCACCATACCCTCTAACTATCGACAGAATGGAGCACTAATTTTACCGTGTTCGTGAGAGACTCCCGCCTGCGATTTACCATCATCTTTGTCTTTCTCGCCCTCTCTGTTCTGCTGTTGGTTCTGCAGTACGCTACAATTATGCTTGCTCCGCCTCCCGAGCGCCAACAGGCCGCCGCCCGGAGTTTTGACGAACGCGGGCCGATACTCGACCGTAACGGAAACATCCTCGCCATTCAGACCGAGAGAAACACCGTGACCGCCTGGCGCCCCTCCATCGAGGATCCCCGGGCGGTAGGAGAGCTCCTCGGCCCTCCCCTGGAGATGGAACCGGGCTTTGTCGAGGAGCTGATTCGCGGAAACAGCGGCTTTATCGTTATCAAACGAACCGTCTCCGAGGAGCAGAGCGAGCTGGTGCGGGAGCTCATCGAGGCGGGCAGAGTTCCCGGTATACGGCTGGAGCCGGACTCCGGGCGAGTCTACCCGGAGGGACAACTCGCCTCCCACGTCCTCGGCTATGTCGGCATCGAGAACGTCGGCCTCGACGGGGTGGAGTACATGTTCAATGGGGAGCTGCTGCCCGCAGATCCTCTCGAGGAGGCCGGGGGCGGCAATCAGCTCTTTCTAACCCTCGATACGGCGGTACAGAGCGTTGTACGGCAGATCTCCATGGAGACCCTCGAGCGGGAGGGTGCGAACTCGGTGACGACGCTGCTGATGGACTCCCGAACCGGGGAAATTCTCTCCTATGTCTCGGTCCCCGACTTCGACCCGAACCAGTTTACCGGCTACAGTCGGGAGGAGCGTAGGAACCGGCCGGTCGGGATGGTCTACGAACCAGGCTCGGTGTTCAAGATCTTCTCCATCGGCTCCCTCCTCCATCTCGGGGGCATCGCTGCGGAGGACCAATTTGACACAAGCGGCGGCTACCAGCGGATCGGGGAGGAGTTTCTCATCAGCGACCTCAACGATTACGGCGTGATCAATCTCGAGGAGGTTATCAAGTTCTCGAGCAACGTCGGCGCCGCCCTCGCCGCGGAGAGCGCCTCCCCGGAGAGTTTCCACCGGATGCTCCAGCTCTTCGGTTTCGGGGAGCGCACCGGGGTCAGTCTCAACGGCGAGGAGCGGGGACTCCTCGGGGATCCGGATAACTGGTCACGCCGCACCCAGCAGACTATCGCCATCGGACAGGAGATAGGGGTCACGGCGATGCAGCTCGTCGCGGCGGCGACGGTATTTGCCAACGATGGTGTGCTCCTGCGCCCTCAGATCGTCCATCGGATCGTCTCCCCCGAGGGTCGCACCATCCGGCGCTTTACCCGGGAACCGGTCCGGGAGGTTGTTACCCCTGAGGTCGCCCGGGAGATGCTGCGGATGATGGAGGCCGCAACCGGGAGCGACTCCACCGCCCGGAGGATCAGCGTCGACGGAGTCTCGGTTTCCGCGAAGACCGGCACCGCGGAGGTGTTCGACCCTCGACAGCGAGCCTACTCCCAGGAGCACTTCATCGCCTCTACCCTGGCGATCTTTCCGAGCCGGGAGCCTCAATACATTCTCTACGTGATGATCGACCATCCCCGGGGGGAGAGCTTTTACGGCGGAACGATTGCCGCTCCGGTGGTAGATCAAGTGATCGAGGCGCTGATGCCTTATCTCGACATACCCCGGGCGGGAGATCAGGTGGTGGAGCACCCGGGGCAGGTACGGGTAACCGTTCCACGGTTGCCGCCGCTGACGGGCGTGGTCCCCAACTACACCGGGCTTCCAAAGCGGCTCCTGTTGCCGCTGATGGAGCGGGATGATCTCGAGGTTGTCCTCCTCGGGTCCGGATGGGTCGTCGACCAGGAGCCGATACCGGGGACGCCCTTCGAGCCGGGAATGCGCCTGACCCTCTATTTCGAGTAGGTCGGTACCGATGGAACCTTCCCGGGATCTCTACCGGCTCAATCTCGCCGTCCTCACTCGCCGGGACCCGCGGTTTGTAAAGGAGGTGATCGAGGGCACCCCCCTGACCGGTGAGCTGGAGGTGCTCGAAAGCCGGCGGGGGGAGGCGACGATGCGCCTCGACGGGGTATTCCTGCACAGCAGCGTCGACCCCCGGAAGGAGGCGCGTCGGATGGCCGGGCGCTCCCGGGAGCGCGCGCCGGAGGAGCTGCGGGACGCGACGGTACTGCTTGGTCTGGGCCTCGGCTACCACCTCGAGGCACTCCTGGAATCAGGCAGGGAGCCGATAATCGTCGTCGAACCGGACCCTTCGGTTCTTGTAACTGCGATGCACTATCGCGATCTGCGCCCCGCCTTGGGCGAGGCACGGACAACCCTCTCGGTCGGGCGAGACGCCTCGGGGTTGATCGATCTGCTCAACGCCCTGGAAATCCGCTACCCCGTCGCCCTCTCCTCCCCGGCGGTTAGAAACGTCAATGAGCGGTACTACAGGGAGGTGGAGGAGGCGCTCCTCGCCTTCCGACAGCGAAACGAGATCAACGCGAACACCCTGAGTCGCTTCGGCAAACTCTGGGTGCGAAACCTGCTGGTGAATCTCCGACTCCTCGCATCATCACCCGGGCTTGGGGTTCTGGAAAACGCCTTCGAGGGCATCCCGGCGCTCCTGCTCGCCGCGGGACCCACCTTTGACGAGCTCGCCCCCTATCTCGGGTCGCTGCGGGAGCGATGCCTCCTCGTCGCGGTTGATACCGCCCTTCCCCTCCTCCATCGCCTCGGTGTCGAGCCGGATATCTCGGTAGTCGTGGACCCTCAGTACTGGAACAGCCGGCACCTCGACCAGCTGCTTGTGACCGCCGGCCTCGCGGTAGCCGAACCATCCACCCATCCCCGGGTCCTGCGCCACCTCCGGCTGCCGACCCTCTTCGGGGGTTCCCTCTTTCCCCTCGGGCGCTTTGTCGAGTCGATGCTGCCGAACAGGATGCGCCTCGGTGCCGGCGGCTCGGTCGCGACCTCCGCCTGGGATGTCGCCCGAATCGCCGGGGCCCGGGAGATCTACACGATCGGCCTCGACCTCGGCTTTCCCGGGCTAAAAACCCACGCCGAGGGGAGCTTCTTCGAGGAGCGGGGCCACATCCTTTCAGACAGGCTCTCGGGAATCGAGGAGTACACCTACAGATACCTTCGCGGGGGAGAGCCCTTTATCGCGGAGGCGACCTCGGGCGAGCCGCTTCTGTCGGACCGGAGGATGCAGATCTACCGGTGGTGGTTCGAGACCCAGGACCGTCTCCATCAGGATGTTTCCACCTTCACCCTCTCGCCATCCTCCCTGTCGATCGAGGGCAGACACTACGTCCCCCCGGAGAGCCTCAAAACCCTCCCGTCGAGGCGGGCTGAGATAGATCGGACGATAAAAAGAGTCCGGGAACTCGCCTCAAACCTCCGGAGTAACGCGGAGCAGCGCCTCGCGGCCCTCCGGGAGGCTACCGGTGTGCTCGAGGAAGAGATCCGGAGGGTCGCGGGTATCGCCGCGGAGGGTAGTCGTATCTGCGAAAAGCTCGAAGGACGGCTGAGGGAGGCGGGAGATTTGACCGGCGAGGATCTCGCCCGCCTCGACCGGATCGACGCGTCGATAGCCTCGGCGCCGCACCGTGACGTCCTCGGCTTTCTGATGCAGGAGGTGGACCGGGAGGCGCGGCGTCAGAGTCGGGCGACGAGCCGACGGGAGCAGCTCGAGGAGAACATCCGCCGGAGTCGCAGCATCTACGAGCAGTTGGAACAGGCGGCGTCCTACCACGAAACGCTCTTCGCTAAACTCCTGCGCTCTCCTGCCGATACTTAAAACGTGGAGTGATCATTAGTACTCTCCCTGGGAGCGGTGTGCTGCTTTGACGTCCAGGCGCGCCGCTCCCTTTTTTTTTACCCTTCAGTAGCCCCCCTCCACGAGGGCACCGGAAACAATCTTTGGACCGGAACTCGTACCGATGCGGGTCGCCCCGGAGCGGATCATCTCGACGGCGTCGGCAAAACTGCGCACCCCTCCGGCGGCCTTGACGCCGAGCTCCTCACCGACTACGCCGCGCATCAGAGCGACATCCCCGAAGGTCGCACCACCGGTGGAAAAGCCCGTTGAGGTCTTTACAAAGTGCGCTCCCACCTTCCGGGCGCTCAAGCACGCCTGGACCTTCTCCTGCTCCGAGAGGAGGGCGGTCTCGATAATCACCTTGAGGATCCCGTCGGTTCCGCAAGCCTCGACGAGGGCGGCAATATCATCCTCGAGGCGCGGGATATCCCCCCCTTTCAGAGCGCCGATGTTGATAACCATGTCGATTTCCGTCGCCCCCGCCTCAATAGCCGTGCGCGTCTCAAACGCCTTTGCCCGGTAATCCATCGCACCGAGGGGAAACCCGACTACTGAGCAGACCCGCACCTTCTCACGGGAGAGGCGCTTTGCGGCGCGGGAGACCCAGCTCGAGTTGATGCAGACCGACCAGAAGGCGTGCGCCACAGCTTCGTCACAGAGGGCGTCGATCTGCTCGGCCGTGGACTCAGGTCTCAGGAGGGTGTGGTCGATAAACGTGGCAAGCTCGTTCGCCGTCAGGGTGTCCCCGGCGGAGATCCTCGCGGCGAGCTCTCGCTTCCCCCGCTCATCAGTAAGGAACTGTTCTCTTCTCATCCTCTGATGGTAGCGCCAAAGGACGCATGGGGTAAACGACCCGAGGGTATCAGAAGAGCTCGAGGGGAAGAAAGAAGGGAACAGCCCGGCCGAGGGACTCGACAAAGACCTCCTCATCCCTCCCGTTCCGCAGGATCACCGCCTCCTCCGATACCAGCCGCTCCACAAGGACCGCGATACGCCGATCCCCGACCCGGAGTACCACGCCGTAGCCCTCCGCCCCGCTCTCCTCGCCGGCGAGCTTGAGCCCGGCGGAGTTGAACAGGGGAAGGTTACTGCCTCGAAAGCGCATAAAGACCTGCCCGTCGGCGGATTGGGCGATCATCCTCGAAAAGAGCGCCTGCGCCTCCACAACCAGAGCCGCCGGAAAGGCGACACACTCCCCCTCGGCCTCGCAGATGAGGACGGTCACCGTCTGACCACCCCGGGGTATGCGTACGCCCACGCCCTCGCTGCCTCGGCGGTCGGCGATCCGCATGGTTCCGGAAAGCAGGGCGCCGATCACATAGCTCGCCTCGCCGGCAACGAGTCGCTCCTCGAGAGGCTCTGAGGAGAGAAGGGCGGGTGAGACCGGGGTAATCCAGAGGGTGAGAAACTCCTCCTCCCCCTCGGTCTCGAAGAGGATCTCCCGCCGCGTCCCAGCCTCCTGATCGCCCCCGGCGGTGAGCTCGAGAATCTCGGAGACGATAATCCTCAGGGCACGCTCGGCGAGCTGCGCTACCGGGCTCTCGAGGGTCTCCCACTCCCCCCCCTCCACCGAGAAGCGCAGGGGGTGGTGGAGTTCGCCCTCCCGTTCGAGCCAGAGCGCGAGGCGATAGGCGAGCTCGGGGACCCTCCAGCGACTGCGCAGGGTGAGGTCCTCTCCCACTGCGTGGTAGAGGCGCTCGATCCGCTCGACGGTGTCGGCCAGATCCGGAGGAAGGTTGCGAGAGACCAGGGCGCGGATCTCTCTGTTGAGCCGCTCCCGGAGGAGGGTATACCGCTCGTACTCGTCACTGCCGAGATTCAGCTCCACCTCCTCGAGCCCGCCGAGGAGCCCCCGGGATATGCGAAGATCCTGCCGGGTGACGCTCAGCGTGAGGCGGTCCTGGGGGACCTCGGAGATCCGTGCCTCCTGTATCGAGGGATCCGAGAGGATCGGAGTGATCTGTTCCCGGGGCAGCGGGGAGGCGCACAGCGCGTCGATCCTCCCGGGGCGTCCACCGTTTTCCGGTGTGATCGCCTTGACCACGTTAACCGTCTCCTCGAGTCGGTAGAGAAGGTCGAGGAGGTCGAGGAGCAGCGTCGCTGCTCCGCTTCGTCCCCGGAGATGGATGGCGTATACCTTCTCGCCCTGATCGAGGGACTCGATGATGAGTTTACGCTCGAGAATGTCGAGCTCGAACAGCTCCTGTGGCGGCAGGTTGAACTCCAGCTCCAGGGATGTTCCGGCGGCGGCAATCGCTGCCGCCCTCGCGCTGGTTGCGACTCCCGGGGCGGCTCCCGGGGCGGCTACCGGAGCGGCTACCGGTCCCGGGGAGGACGCGTCCGCGGAGGATTCGCCCTCCCTCGTCTCGGTGGACGGCACTAGGTCGTGAAAGGAAAAGAGGGTCTCGAGGAAGCTACCGAGGGTGTCGTGCCCCTGTACCGAACGCGCCTGAACCGCCAGCCGGTCCGCCCGGTCTGCGATATCATCGAGCTGGAGGAACCGCGCCTCTCTGCTGATCTGCTCCGCCCTCTCCGCAGCCTCCTCCATCGCCTCCCGCAGCCTCGAGCCTTCCTCATGTTCCGCGGCAAGTTTGCGCAGGTAACCGAGTTCCCTTCTCACCGTCTCGTACATCTTCTGCTCTGCCTTATCCACTCACCGTACCTCGCATTCGGGCGAAACATGATATACCTCGGCGACGAACCTCGCCGTCCGGATCATCGAGAGCCTGGAGCACCACCGATCTGAACTGCTCAAAGGCGCTGCTCTTCTCGATCGCGGAAAGGACCGCGACCCGGACCTCCACACTCCCCCGGCTGTACAGGGCGCCGAGCTCTCCGTAGGCGTGCCGGATACCGAGACTGCCTACAGCCTCCACGGCGGCGAGAACGACCCGGGGAGAGTCGTCGTAGAGCGCCTCCCGGATGTAGGCGTAGGCGCTCCTGCGGCCGGCGTTTGCAAGACTCTTGCAGGCGAAGAGGCGGACACTCTCGCTGGGACTCTCTCGAAGCTGCCTGCCGAGGCGCTGGATATCCGTGAGAGTCAGCTGCTCCACCGGACCCTCCCGGGGCGGCGTCGCGCCGGCGGCGGCGCAGAGTTGCTGGTAGGCGAACTCGATCCTGGCAAAGGCACCCTCACTGCCGCCCGGGCGGTCCGGGTGGCAGCGCAGAGCGAGACGGCGGTAGGCGTGCTTGACCTCCTCGAGGGTTGCGCCGTCGGGCAAACCGAGAAGCCCGTAGGCGTTGTGGAGCTGCAGTTTAGGCTGTTCCACCGGCTTGTTCGGCCTCCTGGGGATAGGTGTTGAGCTCCCGCACCAGGCTCTCGAGGGCGAGCCGGTACTCCGAGCGCTCCCGTGAATCAGCCGCGAGAGTGACCCGGCGGGCACCGGCGAGGATCTCCGACGCCTCGGCGACAAAGGAGCGCTCCAGTTCGGCGTGGCCCACCTCGAGGAGCTGCTCCACTCGTCGGATCAGGGTCGCCAGACGGCGCTCCTCCGCGGCGGGGTCGTCGCTTTCGAGGGCGGGAATAATAGTGATCCGCTCGGTGGAACCGGTGTGAATATCCCGGGCGTACACCTGGGTCATCCCGTCCTCGTCCACGGAAAACGAGACCTCGATCCGTGGGTTCCCTTTGCGCCCCCGCTCTATGCCCGAGAGGGTGAAGCGGCCGAGGGAGATGTTGTCTTTAGCTTTCGGAGAGTCTCCCTGAACAACGTGTACCTCCGCCACCTCCTGCATATCGGCGATGGTGGTAAAGACCCGGGAGGAGTGGGCCGGGAGGGGTGTGTTTCTTCGAATTACCTGGATCACCGACCCGCCGTCGATCTCGACTCCGAGGGCGTAGCTAGTCACATCATGGAGGTTCCCGCCGGCGCCGGTCGCCAGGGCCCTCGCGTGGATCGCCGCCCCGAGGGCGACAACCTCGTCCGGGTTGACCAGGGGTGCGGAGGCGACGCCGAAACGCTCCTCGAGAACTCGTTGGACCAGGGGAACCCGGCTCGAACCACCGGATAGTACGAGGGCGTCGGGAGCATCAAAGCCCGCCTCGTCGAGAGCCTTCGAGGTAAGGGTGAGGCTTCTGGCCACCAGAGGCTCGATGATCGCTTCGAACTCCTCTCGGGAGATGTCGTAGCGCAGGTGCATCGGTCGTCCACTGGTACCCATAAAGGGGAGCACGATTCCCGCGGTGGGGTTGGAGGAAAGCTCGATCTTCGCCCGCTCCACCAGCTCGGCGAGTTGCTGTTCCATGAACGGGTCGTCCCGAAAGGCGAGACCACTTTGCTCCTCGAAGGCGGTCCTGACCCGCTCGCCGAGGAGGCGGTCGAAATCTACACCCCCCAGGTTATTGTCCCCGAGGGTGCTTCGGACGTAGAACTCCTCTCCCTGCCGCTCGAGACAGGTGACGTCAAAGGTGCCGCCACCGAGGTCGTACACAACGACCCGCCTGCCCTTACCCCCACGGCTCGCGTAGGCGAGGGCCGCGGCGGTCGGCTCGTTTATGAGCAGGCGAACCTGAAGACCCGCGAGGCGCCCCGCCTCACGGGTCGCCTGTCGCTGGGCGTCATTGAAGTGGGCGGGCACGGTGATGACCGCCTCCCGTACTTCCTCTCCGAGATACAGCTGTGCGGAGCGCTTGAGGCTCCTGAGAATCTGGGAGCTCACCTCCTCGGGGCTCATCATCCGCTGTCCGAGGGTAAAGGTGTGTTGCGAACCGATCCGCCGCTTTACCGCGGGAACCGTGCGGTCCGCGTGGACTACCGCCTGATTCTTGGCGGACTCGCCTACGAGGATCTCTCCGCTCTCGGCGATGGAGACGATCGACGGGGTGAGGCGATTTCCTCGCTCGTTGGGGATAATCGTCGGATTTCCATCTATGTGAGCCGCGATGAGAGAGTTGGTTGTTCCCAGATCGATACCGACAATCATGCCCACTCCTTGCGTTCGTACAGTGATATTATCAGTTCGACCTCTCCGGTGGTTCGCTTGAGTCGCGAGGCGATGGAGGCGGGAGCTATGCCCTGGTTGTGGAGGTTTATCACCCGTTGCTCGAGGGGCGGCTCCGCCTCACCCGCACTGCTCCCCCCGCCGGCCTCACTCCCCTCGGCCACACCGGTAGCGACACCGGCTTTGGTGGAACTCGATCCGGTCTCACCTTTCGCCGCGGAGACGATCCTTCCCGCCTTGCGTAGATGGGTGTACACCTCGCTGCTCTCCCGGTGCTTTTCCACCTCCCGCTGCAGGAGGGTCAGTTGCTTCTCCGAGCGCTTCATAACCGCCTGGAGAGACCGAACCCGCTCCTCGAGGATCGTCACGTTCCGGTCGGTGGTGTCGTTGAGCTCGACGATCACAGACTGTACCTCGGAGCGAACCTTTTCGAGGAAAGCCTCGGGGGTAATGTTCTTCTCGACTTTACGATTGAGCAGGAGATAGATAATACCGAGGATGAACGCGTTAAACGCGAGGGTGACCAGGAGCGTCATACCTGCTACCCGGAGAGGTCGACGTTCTTGCCGAGATAAGGCTCCCTGAAGACTTCCCGCGGATGTTCCCGGGGGGGCTCACCTTTTTTCCGTTTCCGGCGGCGCGACCCGGCGCCGGAGCCCTCCTGCTCATCGTGGAGATTTTCCGGTCCCTCGGGCAGTTCCTCGGACTCCGGAACAGTATGCTGCTCCTCCTCGCTCTTCCGGATGATCTCGTTGCCCACGACCGCCTGGTTCTGGATCAGTCCGTCCCGCAGGGCGGCTTGCTCTCTGCCCACGTTGCTCAGCTGGGAAAAGAGAGTCTGCAGGTCGATAGGCTGAAGGGACATCTACTCTCTCCTCTTGATCGAGATATCCGCGTCGCTCTCCGCGTACTTGGTTACCGCGACGGTACCGTCCTCGGAGACAAAGGTGACGGCTTTGAACTCGTTGCGGACATCCAGGGGCGCCTCCTTGATCCGGATCTTGACTCCCGGAAAGACGGTGCCCGAGGCACTGATGCGCCCGTTTACCTTGAGCTGATTCAGGTACTCCTGGATCTGCTCCATCTCCTCGAGGATCTTCTTTTTCTTGTTCCGGATCGCCACTCCCTTGCGCTGGAGCAACTCGAAGGTTTTCTCTTTTTCCTCGGAGATCTGCTTTTTCGCCTTGCGCATCTTCTCGAAGGTGCTCAGGTTGAGATTGATCTGGTCGAGCTGCTTTGTAAGCACTCCGTCCTGCTCCTCGAGCTCCTGGAGCCGCTCCTTCTGCTTCGGATCGTATCCGACTTCCAGGAGGGTCTCCATACCGGCGACGGACCCGAGAGCCTTGGCGTCGATCTCTTCGGAGGCGCGCAGGTGCCCCCCGACGATGCTCGCCCGCTTACCACGGCAGACGATCCGTTTGTCGGAAAAAACGGTGCTGTTTATGATGCCGTCGCTGACCACCACAAGCTCACCAGTCTCGACGTGGGCGTTTTCGATGAACTTGGACCAGAGGCTGCCGCTGCAGATAATGCGACCGGCGTTCTTGCCTGTTATCCCCTGGTGCACAATGATGTCCCCCTCCGCGGAGAGGTTGCACTTGCCCACGCTCCCCATCACCTCTATGTTGCCGGCGGCGTTGACGTCGAAACCGTCGTCCACGTTTCCCTTGACCACGACGGTGCCGAGGAACTTGATGTTACCCTCTTTCATGTTGACATCGCCCTCGACAACATAGACAGGTTCCACCGTCACCTTGCCCGCCTGGATTTTGACAAGACCGTTTATCTCGGCGAAGGCGGAGTTACCGTCCGGCGAGAGCCGGACGTTCGGACCGAGGGGAATCGGAACATCCTTGCCGTCCCTCGCCGCGAGATACTTGCCTGTGACGGTATAGCCAGGCTCGCCGTGCTCCGCGGGGATCTTCTTGGCGAGGACCTGCCCCTCCACGACGTTCTGTACCCGGTTGAGCTCCTTGAAGTCGACACGACCCTCGACCTCTTTTATGTGAACGTGACCCGTATCGGTCTCGAAGTTGTACTGGACCCTCGCGTCCGCCCCATGCTTCGGCTTGGTTCCCTCGGCAACGAGTACCGACTCCCGGTAGAGCGGGACGTTGTCGAGCTGCTCGAGGACATCATCCTTGATACCGTGCTCTACGCCGTTTGACGTGAGAAACGCCCTTATACTGTCGGCAGTCGGGTCGGCCCCACCCTCTCCGGGGGGGCTGAGAGTGAGGTACGCCTTCATCTCCCCCTCGGCAAGTTCCACGGTCATGTAGGCGTCGTTCGCGGGATTGTAATCGTATTCCCCAACCGGTACGAACTCACCGTCCGCATGCTCCACGACCTTCTTGACTTCCGAAGCGTTGAACTCATCGCAGCCGCGCCGGGCGAGCTCCTCTGCAGCGTCCCGCTCCGTCGCCCGGATACCGTTGCCCTCGGGCGGGGTAACCTTGAGCAGGACACCGTTGGGTGAGAACTTAACGAACACATGGCCGTCGGAGTCGAGGTTCCTCGCCTCATCGTCAAAGCCGAGGTCCATGTCGAAGCCCTCTTCGAAGCTCTCGGTCTCGACGGTCGTCGGCGCAGGGTATGCGAGAATCACAAAAGGTTTCTTTCCGAAACCGAGGAGTCCGCTGCTGCCGGCCTGGAGCACCTCGTAGTCGATCTTCTTGATGGGCAGCGACAGCTCCACCGCCGCCTCCTGGAGAGCCTCTCGAAGGGTCTGTCCGGAAACATTGACGGACTGGGTTTCGCGATCCTTTCGGGCCGCCTCCCTCATATACTCCTGGAGCTTGTCGTAGGTTACCACCCCTCCTCCCTCAGATAATCCCCTTTTTGATGTTGGTGAGCTTCGCTCTCAGGCGCATGATCGACTTTGTATGAAGCTGGGAGACCCGGGACTCGGTCACTTCGAGGACCTTGCCGATCTCCTTGAGGGTGAGGTCTTCGTAGTAGTAGAGGACGAGGACCTTCTTCTCCTTCTCCGGAAGCTCGTTGATCGCCTCGACGATAACGCGCTTGATCTCCTCTTTCTCGACGATGGTGTCGGGGTTCCGGTTCTGGGGCGACTCGATGCTGTCGGCTATCGATACCTTGTCGTTGTCCTCGCCGGTGTACCAGACGTCGTTGAGCGAGAGGATGGAGGTGCCGCTTATCTTGAGGACGAGCTTCTCGAACTCCTTGATGGAGAGCCCCATCTCCTTCGCAATCTCCTGATCCGTGGCCGAACGGCCGAGGGCAGCCTCGAGGCGCCGAACCGTATCCTCGAGCTCCCGGGTCTTCTGCCGGACCGACCGGGGAACCCAGTCGAGGGAGCGCAGCTCATCAAAGATCGCTCCCCGGATCCGGGTCACCGCGTAGGTCTTGAACTTTACATGCTTCTCGGGATCAAACTTCTCGATCGCGTCAAAGAGGCCGAATACGCCGTAGCCCACGAGGTCGTCGAACTCCACGTTATGGGGCATGCCGACGGCGACCTTGCCGGCCACATACTTGACCAGGGGCGCGTACTGACGAATGAGGTGATCCCGGATGGCGGGATCTTTTGTCTTTCTGTACTCGCGCCAGAGTTGCGCTTCGCTCTTTTCCGCCAAGGCGTTTTGCCCGGAGCTACTACTCATGAATCCCTCTTCAACATGGTTTGAAGTGCCTTCGCAATCTGCGCCGGATCATTGCCCGCGTCTAACCCCTCCGGAGCGGATCTGCTCGACCTCGACCAGGAGGCTGAGTCGGATTCGAACCCGGAATCGAAGCTCCCTCCGGCACCCTCCTGTTCTCCTGCCTGCCCCTCATCCTCCGACGACCCTCCATTGAAGGCGCCCTCAAAGCCGCCAATATCCGGAAGCTCCTCGAGAGACTCGAACTCCCCACCCTCATAGCTCTCCTGTTCAAACAAAGACGCCTTCGACAGCTCCTCGTCCGGGAGGGAGGACTCCTCAACCTCCTCCACGAGGGACTCGGTAATGTCTGCCACCGTCTCCTGTCTCGGCGCCGGTGGGCGAGACTCCCGTCTCAACTCGACCGCCTCGATCTCATCCCCTTCGAGGGAGGTGATATCTCCCGAGTCATCCTCATCTCTCGAGGAGAGGGGGGAACCTCCCTCCTCGGACGCCTCCTGCCCCGCCTCCTCGCCTGAGGTCTCCTGAGATTCCTCATCCTCGTCGCCCACGGTGATGTCGACCCGGCCCCCGGATCGCCGGGGCGCTTGCGAGGGCTTTTCGAGGAGTTCCGGCAACTGCGAGGAAACGAGCAGCCCGATACCACTCCCGATCACTGCAAAGAGGGCTGCGCCGAGGATAGCCCTCAGCAGGGCAGGCAGAAACGCTACCCCCGCGACCAGTCCCGTGAGAAGGGAAATTATAACCGCGAAAGCCGCTGGAATTGCTGCCCATTTCCAATCAGTATTCATGAGCCCTCAATATCCACGATTCCAAATTAAAGGGTAGGCGAAAGCTCAACTACCGTCAAGCTGCACTTCTCCACCGAAGAGTTTACGTAAGAAACCTCCAATACCACTCCCCTCCTTGAATTCTACTTTTTCGAGGCGGCTCGCAAGATGCCGTACGCAGATACTCGCCTTGCCCCTCGGGTCGAGGGCGACAAAGGGCTTCTGCTTGAGGATCGCCTGTTGAACCGATGCATCCTCGTAGACGTAACCGAGGTAGTCCACCTTGAGGTTGAGGAACTGGGAGGCGATGTTGATCACCCGTTCGGCGACCTTCTTCCCCTCGGTCACCGACTTTACCCGGTTGACGATCAGCTTGAGACTCAGGTTGAGACTGTCTATCTCCGTGGCGATTATCTTGATAATCCCGTAGGCGTCGGTTATCGCCGTCGGTTCAGGGGTGGTTACGATAATCGCGTCGTCCGCGGCGGCGACAAAGGAGAGGACGTTGTTCGAGACGCCCGCGCTGGTGTCGATAATGATGATGTCTGCGTCTGAGAGCGTCGCAAGTTCATCGATAAAGGCGCGGCGCTCATCATCGCTCAGGTTCGCGATCTTCGCAAATCCCGAGGCTCCGGCGACAATCTGAATACCGTAGCTGGTATTCATGATTATCTCCTTCATCGTCTTCTGCCGTCGGATGAGGTGATAGAGGTTGTACTTCGGAATGATCCCGAGGACGACGTTTACGTTCGCGAGCCCGAGGTCCGCGTCCATCAGAATCACCTTCTTGCCGAGTTGTGCGTAGGCGAGGGCGAGATTGGTGGAGATGTTGGTCTTGCCCACGCCGCCCTTTCCGCTTGCGACGGTGATGATGCGGGTCTTCTTTTGCTCTCCCGATCCCTCGCGGGTACGCATCATCTCCCGCAGGGTTTCAGCCTGGTCGGTCATGCAGCTCCCCCGAATTTGTCTTCAATGTAACGACGGTCGACGCTAAACCCCTCGAGATAGAGCAGAAGCTTCAGCGGCGTCGCCCTGGAAATGTCCTGAGGCACCTTCTGCCCGTCGGTGATATAGCTCAACGGCTTTCCCCGTTCATGGAGAACACTGATTATATTGCCCACCCGGGCGGTCTCATCGAGTTTTGTCAGCACCACCGACTCGTACCCGAAAGGCTCGAAGTGGCGCATGATGTCGTAGATGTCGCTCGTTTTGGTGGTTGCGCTCACGGCGAGGTGGACATTCCCCGCACCCGCGCACTTCTGCAACAGCTCGTTCATCTCGCCGAGCTTGGCAAAATCCTTCGGCGACTTTCCGATGGTATCGACAAAGATGACGTCAGCCTCCCGATTGAGGGCGAGCTGCTTCTCCATCTCCTCCTTGGTCTCCACCGAATGGACCGGAATGTACATGATCTTGCCGTAGGTCTCCAGCTGCTCCCGGGCACCGATCCGGTAGCTGTCGATGGTGAGGATTCTCACATCATCCTTCCGCTCCGGTACCGCCCCGCGCAGGGCAGCGAGCTTTGCGATGGTCGTGGTCTTTCCAACCCCCGTAGGACCGACGAGGACGAAGGTCTCCGGACGCCCCGGGCTTTCGGGTTCGTAGGTTCGGATACTCTCGCCGATCCAGTCCACGACCCGCCGCTCCACCATGAGCCGGTCGTCGAGGGCTTCGAGGGAGAGCTCGGTCTTCAGACGACCGATGATCTCCCGGGTATAGCCGGGGGAAAAGTCGTTGGCGAACAGGAGTTTCTCGATGTGGCCCGCCGTGGGGTGGAGCTGTTCGGTCGCGGTGGCGGTGAGCGTTCGGGTCTCGGAGAAACTGCCGACCTGGTCCTTGATCTCCTTGAGCTCCGCGAGGACCTGATCGATGGCGGCGCTACTCGCCTTTTCCTTGGTACCCTGTTCGAGGATCTTCCGGCGCTCCTCCTCAAAGTCGTTGGCCTGCCTCACCTCGACCCGGCTGGGAGTGTGGGAGCAGTAGCCGGTCACCTCCACCCCGCGACGACTGAACAGACCCATGAATCCGCCCCGCTGTATCGATTTACGGGAGAGGATTTTTGCGCGCTCGCCATACTTTCTTCTGATGAGCGCGTCAACTTCCTGATCCGTTGCTGCCTGTTCGATGAAAAAATCCATCTTACCTACTCCTCAAGTCGAATTTCACCAAGACTCTCTACACGAATATCAGCAACGATTTCGGGGATAGATAGTACCGCGAGATCCCGAAGCTCCCTCTCGCTGCTTCTCTTGACCAGGGGTCGGGCGGCCTCGGAGCAGAGCAGCACCGGAAGATACCCCTGCTCCTGCACCCGGGTAACCGCCCGGGAGAGCGCCTGGATCCAGCCTCGCTGCCGGTTCGGGGGCAGCGCACTGACCACCCCGGAGGAGGTCTCCACCCGGGAATCGATAATCTCCTGCTCCAACTGCGGATCGATGGTCAGAACCCGAAGAGTCCGCTCCTCTCCGGCGTACTGAAGGGAGATCTGCCGTCCAAGGGCCTGCCGCACCTTTTCTACCAGAAACCCGGGGTCTTTGGTAACCGAGGCGTAATCGGCGAGAGCCTCGAGGATGACGACCATGTTCCGGATCGAAACCTGTTCCCGCAACAGCCCCTGGAGGACCTTCTGGATCTCCCCTACCTGGAGGGCTCCCTGGACCTCCTCGATCACCGCCGGATAATCCTGCTTGAGGGTGTCGAGCATTGAGCGCACCTCCTGACGGCCGAGGATCTCGTGGGCGTGGCGCTTGATGATCTCGGTGAGGTGGGTCGCAACGATGGAGGGAGCGTCGACCACGGTGTATCCCGCCCGCTCGGCGTTCTCACGCTGCTCCTCGGTAATCCAGGTGGCCGGCAGCCCGAAGGCGGGATCCCGGGTCTCCTCCCCACCGATCTCCTCCCGGACGCCTCCGGGGTTGATGGACAGATACCGGCCCATCCGGATCTGACCGCGACCAACCTCCACGCCCCGGATCTTGACGCAGTACTCCGACGGCTCAAGACGCATGTTGTCGATAATCCGAATCCGCGGGACTACCAGGCCGAGGTCGAGAGCCGCCTCCCGTCGGATGCCGGTTATCCGGTCGAGAAGCTCCGCTCCCTTCTCCTTGTCCACCAGGGGTACCAGCCCGTAGCCGAGTTCCAGAGAGATCGGATCGAGGGGGGCCACCGGAGAGATTTCCGCAGGCCGCTCCTCCCGGGCCGCGGCGCTTCGTTCTTTCTGCTGCTCCTCCGCCGCCTCCGCGCTCTGCCGTCGGCCGATGAGAAAGGCGCCGAGGCTCGAGACGAGGGCCATGGGAATGAGAATGTACCAGGGAAAGCCGGGAAGAAAGGAGAGTATGAGAAGAAACACCGCCGCGATCCAGTAGATTCGTGACTGCGCCGAAAACTGCTGGGAGACGTCGTCGGCAAAGGTACCGTCGGAAACCGCCCGGGTAACGATGAGACCTGTGGCGGTAGAGATAAAGAGGGCGGGAAACTGGGAGACCAGACCGTCACCGACGGTGAGGGAGACGTAGGTGTCCACCGCGCTTGCAAGGGTCTCACCGTGGATCGTCGTGCCCACAACCAGGCCGCCGACAACATTGACAATGGTAATGAGGATTCCGACTTTGACGTTTCCTGAGACGAACTTCGAAGCTCCATCCATCGCCCCGTAAAAGTCAACCTCCCGCTCGAGCTCCATCTTTCGCTTGGACATCTCCTCTTCGCTTATGGAGCCGGAGTTGTACTCCGCTTCGATCGCCATCTGCTTACCCGGAAGGGAGTCGAGGGTAAAGCGGGCTGCGACCTCGGCAACCCGGGTCGCTCCCTTGGTAATGACGATAAACTGCACCGCGACGATGATGATAAAGATGATGAGCCCGATAACCAGACCTTCCTGACCGGCGGTACCGACGACAAAGGCGCCGAAAGCTTGAACAACCCGCCCGTCGAAATCCTGTCCGAGAGCGAGGATGAGCCTGGTCGAGCTTACGTTAAGGGCGAGGCCGAAAACCGTGAGCACAAGCAGGAGGGTCGGAAAGACCGAGAAGTCGAGGGCGTTTTTTGTGTAGAGAACAATGAGGATCGTCAGGAGGCTCAACACCAGGTTGATCGCCATGAGGGTATCGAGGAGTATCGTCGGCAGCGGGATGATGAGCATCATTACGATGACAATGACGCCGACGGCGACCAACGCGTCGTTGCTCACCTTTAAAGCCGGGAGCCCGAAGGCGCCGCTTCGATCAGCCATAGACTACCTTCCGTCCTTTCATGCGGTAGACCTCCTTGAGGATCGTGACGAGGGCTTGATAGTACTGCTCCGGGATCTCGTCTCCGATCTCGAGCTCCGAAAAGAGGGCTCGGGCGAGAGGCCTGTTCTCGAAGATCGGCACCCCACTCTCCTCGGCAACCTCTCTGATTCTTAGGGCAATCTGATCCGCCCCTTTGGCAACAACCTGGGGCGCCTGCATTCGAAGGGAGTCGTACTGCAGGGCGACGGCAAAGTGGGTCGGGTTGGTGACGACCACGTCCGCCTGGGGAACGTTTCGAATCATGTTCTGGGAGAGAAGCTCCTGCATCCGCTGACGCAGGCGGCTTTTGACCAGGGGGTCGCCCTCGTACTGCTTGCGCTCCTCCTTAATCTCCTGTTTGGTCATCTTCAACTGCTCGAGGTGCTGTCTCCTGGACCAGAAGTAGTCGACGATGGACAAAAGGAGCATAACGATCGCCGCCTGGAGGAGCAGGGAGAAGGTCGCCCCGGCGACCACCGCAAAGCCTTGACGAAAGGGCATGTTGACCAGGTTTGCGAGCTCCCCGATCCTGGCCCGGATGTTGAAGTAGGAAATAAGGCCGATGATCATCACCTTGCCGAGGCTTTTAAAAAAGCTGTAGAGCGCGTCCACCGAGGCGAAGGAGCGCTGAAACCATTTGCCGATCTTGGGAGCAGCCTTGTTGAGGTCGGGAGTGATCGTCTTCGTGGTAAAGAGAAACCCGACCTGCAGGACGTTTCCGAGGAAGGCAGCGATAAAGGCGACGATGACCACCGGCAGCATCAGCGGCACGAAGTAGCCGTAAAAGGCGTTCATCGCCGTGGTGTCCCTGGTGATGTCCACCTCCCCGGCGGAGCTGAAATAGAACCGGACCATGTCGATCATCCTCGACAGGAGGAACTCCGAGGCGATCCAGAGGGCAATTATGGAAAAGAGCAGGACAATCGACCCGGTGACGTCCTCGGACTTGGCAACCTTGCCCTCTTCCCGGGCCTCCCGGATCTTGTGCTCCGTCGCCTCCTCGGTGCGCCCCTCGTCCTCGGCGGCAAACCACTGGAGGTGGACCGCCGCAAGCTGAGCCTCGAAACGGTGCCGATCGACCGCCGGAGCGGGGGCGAGCCGCCAGACGAGCTCCCGTAGGATCGCCCGGGGCAGGGCGAGGAGCGCCCGGGGCAGGGCAAAAAGTGCCCGGGGCAGGGCGAGGAGCGCCCGGGGCAGCCTACTCACCCCGAGCCTCCTCGATGTAGTTAAAGAGTATCCCGAGCCGCTCGAAGCTGCCGTCGATGACCGCGGCAAACCCCTCGAGAACAAAGGGCAGGGAGACAAACATGATCAGATAGGCGACCCCGATGTTGAGAGAAAAGCCGAGCATCAGCAGGTTCATCTGCGGCGCCGCCTTGGCGAGCAGTCCCATGGTGACCGAGGCGAGAAAGAGGGTGCCGAGGATCGGAAGGGCGAGAATCATCGCCTGGGTGAACAAACCAGAGAGGGTGCTGAGCACCAGAGAGACCATATCGTTTCGGTAGATCACAAAGTCCACCGCCCGGAGGGTGCGAAAGGAGTAGTAGACACCGGAGAGAAAGATCTTCTGAAACCCCTCGATCACCACAAAGATCATCATCGCCATCAGATTGAAAAACTGACCGGTCAGGGGGATGGAGACATCCGCCAGGGGGTCGAAGACCTCGGAGGCGCCGAATCCGATCTGAAGGGAAAAGAACTGACCGGCGGTCTGAAATACGGAGAAGAGAACCACGAGGATAAAACCGATGGTGATCCCGATCATCCCCTCCCCGAGCATGACCAGGCCGTAGGCGAGGGCGTTGCGGGGTATCGGGTACCCCGCTTCGGCGACCATCGGAAAGACGAAGATCGCGGCGAAAAAGGTAAGGGCCACCCGGGCGATACCGGGGATAGTCGTCGAGCCGAGAAGGGGAGCAACCGAGGCGAGGACAAAAATTCTCGTAAACACAAGGAGAAAGAGAGGTGCCTCGACTGCGATCCGTTCGACTAAGCTCAACCGCTACCCCACCATATTCGGGATCTGTGTAAAGAGATTGATCGTGTACTGTCTGAGGGTCGTGATCATCCAGGGGCCGAAAAACAGAAGCGCCACGAGGATGGCCGCGATCTTGGGAACAAAGGTGAGGGTCTGCTCCTGAATCGAGGTGGTCGCCTGAAACACCGAAACGATGAGGCCGACGAGCATCCCCATCAGGAGCACCGGCGCCGAAATCAGCAGGAGCTGCAGGATTGCGGAGCGAAACATCATAACGGTAAATCCAAGATCCATCAGAAACCTCCAAAGCTCGCGACGAGCTGTTCGGTGATTAGGCCCCAGCCGTCGACGAGTACAAAAAGTATGAGCTTGAACGGAAGAGAGATCATGATTGGCGGCAGCATGATCATACCCATGGACATGAGGGTCGAGGAGACAACCATGTCGATGATGATGAACGGTATGAACAGGAGGATACCGATCTTAAAGGCGACGGTGAGCTCGTGGAGGATAAAGGCGGGTATGAGCACGTGGGTCGGCACATCCGCGAGGGTCGCCGGCCGCGGGAGGTCCGCCATCCGCATAAAGAGACCGACATGAGAAGGGTCGGCGGCCATCTGGGTGTACATAAACCGCCGCATCGGCGTCTCGAACTCCCGGTACGCCTCCTCGAGACCGATCGCCCCCTCCGAGAGCGGTTCAAAGGAGTTCTGGTAGATCTCGTCGAGGGTCGGCCACATGATAAAGATGGTGAGAAACAGAGCGATTCCCATGAGTACCTGGGTCGGTGGCACCTGCTGGAGAGAGAGGGCTCGCTTTACGAAATCGAGAACGATTGCGATCCGTAAAAAGGAGGTCATGATGATAATGATCGAAGGAGCGAGGCTGAGGACCGCCAGCAGGAGGAGGAGTTGCAGGGATAGCGCGACCTCCTGCTCCGAGTCGGGCTGCCGTATGGAGAGGTCAACAAAGGGGATCTGGAGCGCCTCCTCCCCGGTGACCGGCTCATCGAGATCCGTGGCGCTCTGGGCCGGGAGGAGAACCGGCAAGGCGACAAGCAGCAGAAGGCCCGCGGCGACCACTGCCGGCCTCCTCATGAGTTGAGCCTCCGCAGCCTCTGCCTCTGACTCGAGATGAAGTCGAGAACCTCCTGCTCCGCCCGAGCCTCGGCGGTTGTCCGCTCACCCGACGCAGCGGCGGCGGATGACTCCTCGGAGACCCTTGCCGAGGCGGCACGCTCCTCCGGCGCCTCTGCGGGTCTATCGGAAACGTCTGCCTCACGCTCCCTCTCAGAGTCGTTTCCGGAGCCGTTGCCGCTGCTCCGGGCGATTCCGCCGAGACCGCCGGCCATGGCGCTCATCAGATCGGAGAAACTGCGTCGCTCCTCCCTCGGCTTTCGCGCTGCCCGCAGCTCGATCTCGTCCCGGGACTCCTTGTCCTCAATTTCAGTGAGAAGCCGCAGGGAGTGCTCACTGCTGCCGAGCATGAACAGCTGCGTACCAACCTTGATGAGATGGACCATGCCGCTGCCCGGAAGGCTCTGGGTCGCCACCAGATCGATGACGCCGCTCTCCTGACTCGGCGAGCCCTGAGACCGTTTGAGGAGGTAGAGAAGTCCGTAGATGAGGGCGACGACAAAACCGAGGACGAGCACCATCCGGAGAAAGTCCCAGATGGTGAACTCCGTTACCGGAGCGACAGCCTCGTTGTCGGGACTCTCCCCGCCCTCATCGGCGAAGCGGAGTTCAAGCTCCGAAGCGGGCCGCTCGCCGGCGGCATCCTCCCGCGGAGCTTCTTGAGATCTGTTCGATTCTGCTCCGGCGCCGGCATCCTGTGAATACGCAAAAAGCGGACAGAGTGCCGCCAGCAGTAGAGCAAGTAGTAGACGTTTCAGTGTTTCCCTCCCAGTTTTTAACACCCGCCTCACGGCGGAAACGTTGTTACGTCATGTTACTGACCCGCTCCATTGGGGATACGATTTCGGTCACGCGGACACCGAAGTTTTCATCGATAACCACAACCTCACCCTTTGCGATGAGCTTGTGGTTTACCAGAATATCTACAGGCTCACCGGCGAGCTTGTCGAGCTCGATGATGGTGCCCTCCCCCATTCCGAGGATTTCCTTGATCAGTTTTCGGGTACGGCCGAGCTCGACGGTCATCTCCATGTAGACGTCCATGAGCAGACCGATATTGCCCTGCTCCTGGCTCGCCCGCCCCTGCTGCAGATTGGGGAACTGTACCGACTGCACCCCGGGACCACTCATACCGCCTCCCTGATTTGCCTGACCGCCCTGCTGCTGTCCCATGTTGCCGAAACCTGCCATCATTCCACCGCCCTGAGGCTGCTGCTGCCCCTGACCCTGAGCCATCGCCTCGAGTCCGGCCATCATGTCGTCCTCTCCTGCGGAGGAGCCCTCGACGAGCTGGGTAACAACAGAGGATTCAAAGATCTCGACTACCCTGGCATCCCTCTCCGGTAGGGCGAGCTTGTAGGTGACGGCGACAAAGTCCGGAGTGGGCAGATCCGCAGCGTCTACCTCTGTCTGTCTCGCCTCGGCCGGCTCGGGCATAACGGTCGTTTCCGCCTTCTCACCGAGGGCGTTGAGGACCGGCCCGGATATCTGGGAAAACGCCTCCTGGATCGCGTTGAGCCCGGCGTCGTCGAGCTCAACGTCATCGAGGCCCATCATCGCTGCGGCGAGGGCGAGGGCGTCAGCTTCGCTCATAAAGTAGAGATGCTGCGCGACGATGCCCTCTTTGAGGTTGTAGTCGACCTCGACCACACTGCCGGTCATCCTCGTACCGAGAGCCTCGGCGGTGATCGCCTCGACGTTATCGAGGGAGATCGACGCCTCGGCGGAGAGGATCATGGAGAGGTTGGAAGTCTGCCCCTCAATGGTCTGTTCGATTATCCCGCGGAATCCGGAGATCTGCTCCGGAGAGAGACTCTGGTTTGTATTTGCCGGCTCCCCAAAATCCATGTTGCCGGAACCCTGCAGCAAAGCATCGATCTCGTCCTGTGAAAGGGATCCGTCACTCATGCTATTCCTCCTCCTCGGCGAGCTCTTCGAAGTCCTCTTCGTCGAAGTCCTCGAGCTTTCGAAGCACCTGCACCGCGAGTTTGTTACCTATCTGGCCCGGCTTACACAAGAATTTTTTTCGCGCTCCCACGCTCAGATACATCGGATCGTTGATGCGGGTATTCTGCAGTCGTATCACATCCCCCACCTGAAGGGAAAGGACGTCTCGTACCGTGAGGTCCATACTCCCTATCTCGGCGACAACAGTAACGTCGATTGTGGATAGCCGCTCCCGGAGGATGTTGAGGTTCTCGGTGGTGGTTCCCCGGCGGACCGAGGAGTACCAGTACTGGGCGGAGAGCTTCGAGATGATCGGCTCGATGGTGAGATAGGGGATACAGAAGTTCATCATCCCTTCGACCTCACCGACCTTGGTCTCGAGGGTGACCAGGACAACCATCTCCGTGGGCGGCACGATCTGGGCAAACTGCGGGTTGGTCTCGATCTGACCGAGCCGGGGGCGCAGGTCGATAACCTGGCTCCACGCCTCCCGCATGTTTCCGAGAATCCGGACGATAATTCCCTCCATGACCGACTGCTCGATGTCGGTGAGATCCCGGGTGACTTTTGTTCCCTCACCCTGTCCCCCGAAGAGACGGTCGATGATGGAAAAGGTTATCGCCGGGTCGATCTCGAGGATTGCCGACCCTTTGAGAGGGTCCATGTTGATCACCGCGAGGGTGGTCGGGTTCGGGATGGAGCGAATAAACTCCTCGTAGGTGAGCTGGTCAACCGAAGCGACGTGGACCTGCACGAGGGAGCGGAGCTGGGCGCTCAAAGAGGTGGTTGTGAGCCGGGCGAAGGTCTCGTGCATGATCGAGACTGTCCGGATCTGCTCCTTCGAGAACTTGTCGGGCCGCTTGAAGTCGTAGATCTTGATCTTACGCTGTTCAGCGGGCTGCGAGATTTCCTCGGTTTCCACGTCTCCCGATGAGATCGCCGTTAACAGCTGATCTATCTCATCCTGAGACAGTACTTCGGTCATGTTACGTTACGCCCTCCCAGTAGTAACCTGCAAAATTCTCGCACACTTCTCCAGCTTTTTCAAGCTTTCCCCTAGAAATCGAGAATCTGGTAGGTATCAAAGGCGACTTCACTGACGTCATTGCTCATTAACTGGTTTATCCTCTCCCGGAGTTCCCGTTTTACCCGCTCCCGATTATCAGGACCCCTGAGCTCGCTTGCCAGGTGGCTGGAAAAGTAGATGGCGATCGTCTCCTTGATCTGGATCTCCCGGCTTATGAGCTCCTGCAGGGTCGCCTCACCCTCCTGCTCGTATCCGATCCACGGCTCGACGATAAAGGTCATCTGCGGATCGTCGTCGGTCTGCCCCCGAACCTCCCCGAGCTGGCTGAACCAGTCGAGTTCCGGTGGGGCGGTGTCCTGATACTCCGAGCCCAGGGGCATCGATGTAAGATCCCCCCCTTCTTCCCTGTCGAGCATTTGCACCGTGAGGACCACAACAACCACAATAAAGATGATCGCCCCGACAATTATCGCCGCCCATTTGAGGATGTCGATAACAACAGCCGGCAAGAAACCGATCTTCTTCTTACCGACCTGCGGTTGCTCCTCGCCACCAACCTCGTCTTCGGTGTCGAACATTTCATCGGACATAGGTCACCTCATCAGGACCACCTACAGGTGGCCCTCACTAAGAATTATCACATCCACCCGCCGGTTGTACGCCCGGCCCTCGGGCGTGTCGTTATCGAAGAGGGGTTCGGTATCCGCAACTCCCATCACCTGGAACTGTTGCTCCTGCACACCAAAATCGGTGAGGTAGCGAAGAACCGAGAGGGATCGGGCGGTCGAAAGCTCCCAGTTGCTCTCCCAGGGACCGTTCGGGTCGGTAGGGGTCGCGTCTGTATGCCCCTCGATCCGGAAGGTCCGGTCGGCGAGATCGTCGGAGTTGAGCAGCTGGGACAACCGCTGGAGTATGTCCCGGGTCTGCTCGATGTTCAGCTCGGCGCTCGCAGGATCGAAGAAGGCGTCGGAGGCGAGAGAGATCACGAGACCTCGCTCATCCTGGGTGACCCGGACCATCTGATTGCGCACCTCCGGCTGGAAGATCGAGATCGCCTCCCGTCTCGCCTCGTCGAGGGCGCGTCCCCGCTCCATAGAGGGGAGCGACTCGATCGTGTTTCCCAGCTCCGCGAGACGTCCTTCTTCGAGGGTGTTACCCCCCTCGTAGGCGCCGAGACCGGGAAAGGCCGCAAGAATGAGCCTGAGCTCGTATCCGTCGATCTCAGCGGGAGTAAGGAGCATTACGAAAAACGTAAGAAGAAGCGTCACCATATCGCCGTAGGTGAGCATGTAATCCGGCGCACCTTCCGGGGGACACTTCTTCTTGCGCTGTTGTCCGTTACCTGGCATCTGTTACCTCTCGCCGCTCTACTCGGCTCCCGCCTCCTGTCGCACCGCCTGGCGCTGCCCCGGGGGCAGATAGGAGATGAGTTTCTCAAGCAGGATCCGTGGGTTATCGCCGGACTGAATGGAAAGCACCCCCTCGACGACGATCTCCTTCGCCCGGACCTCCTCTTTGTCCCGGTCCTCGAGTTTCGTCTTTACCGGAATGAGCAGGAGGTTGGCGAAAAACGAGCCGTAGAGGGTGGTGACGAGGGCGGTCTGCATACCGCGCCCGATCGCCGCGGTATCTCCGCCTATGCTGCCGAGCATTGCGATAAGGCCGATAAGGGTACCTATCATGCCGAAGGCCGGGGCGATCTTGGACCAGTCGTCAAAGATCCGGATGCCGGTCTCGTGGCGGGACTGGATCTCGTTGAGATCCGCATAGAGTATGTTCTTGATGATATCCGGATCGGTTCCGTCAACGACCAGCTGAATTCCTTTGCGCATGAACTCATCTTCCACCGCGTCGAGGTTGTCCTCCAGGGCGAGGAGCCCCTCTTTCCGCGCCCGGTCGGAAAACCCGACGAGGGTGGTGATAAGCTCCTCCTCCGCCCAGCTGGTGGTCTTGAAGGCGTGGCTCAGGTATTTGCCGATACCAAGCATCCTCGCCATCGGGTTGGCCACCAGCATCGCGCCGAAAGAGCCCCCGACAACGATCAGGATCGAGTCGATACTGATATAGGGCGCTACACCGACACCACCGAGGACAATACCGACGGCAACCATGATGAATCCGAGGACGACGCCTATTACTGTACCTAGATCCACGGTAGCTACTCCTCGTTCTTGAAGGCGCCGATCTGCCGACGGTAGGCGACGATACGGTCAAAGATGGTCTGGTAGTCCTCACGGATGACCAGCCTTTTTCCCGAAAGCATTATCATTGTCGTGTCAGGATTAGACTCGATGTACTCGATCTGGTGCGGGTTTACGTAAAAGACCTTTCCATCGAGCCTGGTCACCTCAATCATCTCCGATTAAAATAGTACTTCCTTTACCGCTTGAGTGTTAATACTTCCTGCAACATCTGGTCGGTGGTCTGGATAGTCCGACTGTTCGCCTGGAAGCCGCGCTGGGTGACGATCATGTCGGTGAACTGCTCGGCAAGATCGACGTTACTCATTTCGAGGGTGCCGGCCATGATGTTACCCTTGCCCGCTACCCCGCTCGGACCGATGTCGGCGACGCCGGTGTTGATCGACTCGCTGAAGTTGGTCTCTCCCTGTTTCTCGAGACCTCCAGGGTTGGTAAAGGAGGCGAGGGCGACCTGCCCGAGCTCCCGGGTGTTTCCGTTGGAGTAGATCCCCCGGATTACGCCGCTCTGGTCGATCTGGTAGTCCTCGAGATAGCCCATGGGAAAACCGTTCTGCTCGTAGACCTTGGTGGAGCTTGCCGAGGCGAACTGGGTCATGGAGTCGGTAAAAGCACCCACCTCACCGAGGTTGAGGCTGAAGGTCTGCTGCGCAACGCCTTCGGGTAGTCCGGTCTGCTGATCCTCGGGGATAGAGGTTGCCGGCACATCGTAGGTGAGCTCCACGCCGAGCTGATCCTCGTTATCCACGCCCCCGGCATCATTAAAGACCCGAAGGAGCGTTCCGTCGTTGGAAAACTCCAGGTTGAAGGTCTGGTCGTCCTCGCTCTCGATACCACCGACAGCAACGCTCTGGGTGACCGGGGTATCCGCCTCGGGGTCGATCTGAACGCTCGCCTGCCAGACGTTCTCCTGCCCCTCGACTCTGGTGAAATCGACCCGGAGGGTGTGGGGACTTCCGAAGGAGTCGTAGATGTCGTACTCCACCGTCCAGGTTCCCTCCTGCACCTCTGCATCGCCGGCGTCGGCACCGATTACCGGTGTGAGCTTGTTGAGGTTACTGGCGAGGGAGACCTCGGTGGTCTCGGTGGCGGGGTCCTTGCTCCCGATCGGGATGACCATGTCCTCGAGAGCGCCGGAGGTGTTGATCAAGGTCTGGCCGTCAACTTCCTCGGAGAGCCACCCCTGGACCCGCATACCGTTGGCCGGATTTACGAGGTTTCCCTCGGCGTCGAGGCCGAAGGCACCGTTGCGGGTGTACAGCTGCTCGTCGCCGTTTCGCATGACAAAGAAACCGGAACCCTGAATCGCGAGGTCGCTTTTGACTCCGGTGGTCTGGAGGGAGCCTTGTGTGTGGATCGTATCGATAGTCGCGATGTTGACGCCGAGGCCGACCTGCTGCGGGTTTATGCCGCCGACCCGCTCGTTCGGTCTCGAGGGGCCCTGCATCGACTGGGAGATGAGATCCTGAAAGTTGACCCGTCCCCGTTTGAAACCGGTGGTGTTGACGTTCGAGATGTTATTACCGATTACGTCCATCCGGGTCTGGTGGTTCTGGAGACCGGAAACGCCGGAATAGAGTGAACGCATCATATCGTTGCCCCCTTACTGCCTGATTCGCTGTACGTCATTGATGCTGAACTGTCGGCCCTTCACCTCGATCTGGGGGTCCGCACCCCCGGTGACGGCACTCACCACACCCTCCACGGTCTCGCCGTTGAAAGCGATGGTCACCTCCTTACCGAGCATCGAAACCGCCCGGCCCGAGGCCAATCCTGAGGCGAGGGTCGCAAACCCATCGCTCATATTCGTCATCTGCTCGAGGGTCGAGAATTGCGCCATCTGAGCGATGAACTGCTTGTCCTCCATCGGGGAGGTCGGATCCTGATTCTGCAACTGGGTGATAAGGATCTGAAGAAACTCATCCCGGCCGAGAGCCTCGTCGGGCTGCCGACTGTTTTCGAGGGCTTTGTTGAAGGCGTCGGCCTGGGCTGCGGTCACAGACCGCTCCTGCGCACTCATCACGAATTCCATATCTTCCTTACCTCTCCCTAAGCCATGAGATTTACCCGAGAGTCCTCGTAGAACTGCTCAGGTAGCCGCGCGGTATGCTCCTCGAATACCCGGGCGCCCCCGCCACGCCGGTGGCGATGGCCCTGCTGCCCGGCCCCGCGCTCCTGTACCGATACTTCGAGTCGCCCCGTCTCCAGCCCCTGGGACTGGAAGGCGCGCTGGAGCTGCTCCAGATTCTGTTCGAAGACCTCTCGTACAGTTGAATTTTCGACAATAATTCGCCCGGCTATATGGGAATCCTCCAATTGGAGCTGAATCCGTACCGAACCGAGCTCTTTAGGGGAGAGATTGAGGCGCAACTCGCCGTTACCCCCCTCCCGGAGCATCACCCGTGCGTTCCGGACGATCTCCTGGTAGCCGCTGTCCCGCAGGAAGCGGTGAAGCTGCTCCTGATGGAGGACCCGGGTGCCCTCGGCTCCTCGCCCCTGCCCCCCGGTCCCCTCGAGGCGGTGTGCAAACTCACCCTGCTCCACCGCCCCGGTCGGCCGGGCTTCCGCCACGTTCGCCTCCCCCGCCTCGGCAGGGAGCTGTCTGGAACCAGCCTCCCCGCCTCCGCTGCCGCCCTGGTCGTTTCGGGAGCTGTGGCGCTGCGAGCGCAGGTCGACGACGCGCACCTTGCTATCCCCGGAGTCGGTTCCCCGGCCCTCCTCCCTCGATCCTGCCGCCTCGCCACCGCTCTCCCGACCGGCGAGGGCGGCAACCTTCCGGGATTTGTCGATTCCGTCTTCCAGGTGCTCGGCGCTCATAGCCTCGGTGATCCGACCGGCGGCGGAACCCCTCTGCTCCCCCGGGACGGGGAGATCTGTTTCCGCCTTGGCCGCAGCCTCTGCCTTCGCCTCCAGCTGCTTCCCGGGTTTTGCCTGCTCCCCCGAGGCGGCTTCGGCGAGGCGAAGCGCCTGCTCGACCTTCAGCTTCCCGGCATCGAGGCGCTTGATTTCCTTCGCGCTTTTTCTGCCCGCCTCATCCGGTGGAGCCGTCTCACGGCCCCGGCTCTCCCCGGGGGCGAGGAGAGCTGCCTCCTCCCCCGCTCCGCCGGCCGTCGTGAGGTTGGACATGTTTTTTGAGGCGGACTCTTTGGTGAGCTTTTTCGAGGCGGACTCTCCGGACGACTCCTCGCTGTCGGTTTCGACCTTTTCAGACTCCCCTCGGGTGGGGGCGCTCCGCAGGCGGTGTTCCGGGAGCTCCTCGCCCCGGGGGGATTGCTCGTTCCCTCTCTCCCGGGAGCGAGACTCCCTCTCCCCGGCCTCGGCGTCCCCGGCTTCCCTACCAGAGTCCTTTTGGTTCTCTTTCTCGCCGTCCTCGCCCCGAGGCTCTCCGGCCTCGGAGCGATCAACCTGCTTTGGCTGCTCATCGGCGGAGTCGGGATTAGGTTTGGTTCCTGATTGGTCCGAGTCCACCGTATCCCCCGGTTCCGACTCCCGTCGGTTACGCTCGACCGGCGGGTCGCTGGAGTGCCCACTGGAGGCGGAGGCGTCTCGAAGCAGCTGTTCGAAGGAAGGGTGACCAGAGCCCGTCTCCGGGATCTGCTGCCGGGTGTTCGACGGAGTCGGTAAAAGGATTCCGTCGATAAACGGAACTGCCGGCACTATGTCACCTCCTGGAAATGGGTGTTACTCCTCCGGCTTTATCGTCATCTTTCGCTGAATGTCAGCGGCCCGCTCCGGGGGCATGCGTGAAAGCCAGACGGAGACCAGGGAGACTTCTCCAGCCTCCTCGGCCAACTCCTCAGTTACCCTGAGGGTGTCGATCAACAGTTGGTCGTCATAACTGACCAGAATCTCCACGGCGTTGTCGAGAGCCATGCTGGTCAGATTTCTCGAGTTATCCTCAAGGACCGCTCTTCTATTTTCGTACCGCTGGAGCCGTTCATTTAGGGAATTCTCTCGATCAACGATCTCCTCTTCCCGGCTCTCGAGGGTCTGGATGAGCTGTTCCACCTCCTGCTGTCGCTCCTGCAGCTCCTGTCGGGACTGGTCGAGTTGCGCCTCCTGCAGGGAGACCGCCTCCTGCTGTTTCTCGAGCCGCGCCCTGTCGAGGAGCATCTCGTCCTCCGGGTCCCCGGTCCCCCGCCGTTCGGCGATGCCGATGAGGGAGAAAACCGGTGCGAGGGTATCGTTTACATCAACAATGCCAAGGTAGTCGAACCAGATGAGTCCGCCGATGACCAGACCTACTATGAGCAGCAAAAGCAGAACAATCTGTGGCACCGCGCCGAGGCGACTGTATCTATCAGCCATATCTCTCACTCCTCCATTTCACCAGGCTCGCCTCGTCGAGAACCCGCTGTTGCTCGCTCTGCACGGCGTCGTGGTACTGCTCAGCCCTCCGTCCCTTGAGGCGACTGAGGACCTCCCGCTTCTTGCGAGCCTCGCGAAACCGCTCCCTCGCCTTGTCGAGCTCCCCCTCCCACCGGCGCAGCTCCTCGGTGAGCCCGGCGGCGCGAGAGGCGAGGCCGGCGATGTAGCGCTCCTCATCGAGGCGGTAGACAACGTCCCAGGCGCGGCTGCCGAGGTGTGTCTGGGCGACGCTGCGACCGGCATCCTCGAGGGCGACTATCGCTTTACGAAGCCTTTCGCACTCACCGGTGACACGACCGAGCTCGAGCTCCGCCTGCTGCTCCTCGTACTCCCGGAGCCTCAGAAACTGTTCGAGGGCGAAGTGAAACCGCTTCACGCTTCAGCCTCCTCAGGAGCGGCGAGCTCCTCCTCCGTCAATGCCCTGCCCGCCTCGTACGCCTCGTCCACCGCCTCCGGGGTAAGCTCCCCACCTGCGTGAGGCGCCTCCTCGACGGGCTCATAGACGGTTTCCCGATCCGCCGACGCCGGGAGGACCGCCGCCTCAGCCGCGGCGGGGGCGGGGGAGCTCG
>JBKHDM010000014.1:0-46644 GCA_046541355.1 Spirochaetaceae bacterium | reverse complement strand
ACCCCCGACATCCTGCTTGTAAGGCAGGCGCTCTCCCAGCTGAGCTATCCGCCCGAATCGATCCGCAAACTACCACGTAGCCTCCGCTTCTGTCAACTCAGGCTTCTCTTGGGGCGGCCCGCGGACACCCGGGAGCTCAGCGTGCTCCTCCCCCCGCCTGGGCAAGGGCGCAGCAGAACAGAGAGATGACACACATCTACTTAAAGAATCTACGTCTCTGTGCTACGATCCCCGGACAGACTATGGAAGCGAAACGGATACGAAACATCGGCATCATGGCGCATATCGATGCCGGAAAGACCACCACCACCGAGCGAATACTCTTTTACACCGGCAAGTCCCACCGAATCGGAGAGGTCGACGACGGGTCGGCAACGATGGACTGGATGGTTCAGGAACAGAACCGGGGAATTACCATAACCTCCGCCGCCACAACCACATTCTGGCGGGACCACCAGATCAATATCATAGATACTCCCGGGCACGTCGACTTTACCGCCGAGGTGGAGCGGAGCCTCAGGGTCCTCGATGGTGCGGTTGCGATCTACTGTGCCGTAGGGGGCGTTGAGCCTCAGTCCGAGACGGTCTGGAATCAGGCGAACTCCTACAACGTTCCCCGAATCGGTTACATCAACAAGATGGATCGCATCGGCGCGGACTTCTACGCTGTCCTCGAAGAGATCCGGGAGAAGCTCGGCTCGAACGCCGTTCCGATCCATATCCCGATCGGACGGGAAAACAGTTTCGAGGGGACCATCGACCTCATCCGGATGGAGGAGGCGCACTGGTCCTCGGACGGCTACGGCTCCACAATCGAGTACAGCCCTATCCGAGAGGAGATGCGGGAGATCTCCGAGAAGTGGCGGGAAAACCTCATGGACGCGGTTACCGCCGTCAGTGACGAGCTCACGGAGCTCTACCTCGAAGGAGCTGAAATCCCCCGGGAGCTCCTCTACCGGGTGATCAGAGACGAGACGGTGGGGCAGAGGATGATGCCGGTTTTCTGCGGCGCCTCCCTGCGCAATATCGGTGTCCAGCCCCTCATGGACGCGATCGTCGACTTTCTCCCCGCTCCCCATGAGCTCCCACCGATCATCGGCCACCACATGAAGAAAGACGAGGATATCGAGATCGAGCGCAGCCTCGACGGCCAACCTCTCGGTCTGGTCTTCAAGATCCAAAGTGATCGGGAGGCAGGCAATCTCTCCTTTGTCAGGGTCTACTCCGGCACGATCAAGGCAGGTAGCGCGGTCTACAATGTCGCCAAGAAAAAACGGGAACGAATCAACAGGCTGTTGCGGGTACACGCCAACCGAACGGAGCAAATCGACAAGGTCGAGGCAGGGGACATCGCTGTTATTGTCGGCTTCAAACTCGCCCAGACCGGCGACACGATCGGCTCCGAGGGGATGCCGGTACTGCTCGAGAGGATGCACTTTCCCGAACCGGTCATATCGGTGGCGATCGAGCCGAAGACCCTCTCGGAGCGGGAGAAACTAAAGGACGTCCTCAGGCTCCTCACCCTCGAGGATCCGACCTTCTTTTACACCGACGACGAGGACACCGGTGAGCTTATCATCTCCGGCATGGGAGAGCTCCACCTCGACGTTCTTGTTACCCGGATAATCGACGACTTCAAGGTCGGAGCGAAGGTGGGCAATCCCCAGGTCTCCTATCGGGAGTCGGTGGGAAGCGAGGTCGAACACGTCGAGAAGTACCACCGGGTTATCGGGGGCAAGGAGAACAGCGCTGAGATTACCCTCAAAGTTTCACCGAAACCCCGGGGCAACGGCACCACCTACGAGTCGAAGGTCTCAAAGGAGAAGCTGCCTGAGGAGCTCCAGGAGGCGGTCCGTCGGGGGGTGGAGGCGTCCTTCAGCGGAGGCATCCGCTACGGCTATCCGGCCACGGATATCGCGGTGGAACTCGTCGGGGCACAGTACGACCAGGCGACATCGACGCCCTTCGCCTTTGAGGCTGCGGCCTCCATCGGTTTTGACAACGCCTGCCGCAACGCATCCCCGGTCCTCCTCGAGCCGATAATGAAGGTCGACGTACTGTGTCCGAAGGAGTTCCTCGGGGATGTGATAAGCGGTATCACCATGCGAGGGGGTATTGTCAACGGCGTCGAGTCGAGACCGAGTGCGGAACAGATCCGGGCGGAGGCGCCGATGGCGAAGATGTTCGGCTATTCCACCGCCCTGCGGAGTGTCACCCAGGGCAGGGGCAACTACGCCATGGAGTTTTCCCACTTCGCGAAAAAGGAAGAAGCTTAAGGGACCTTCGGTTCGCCCCATCCTCTTACCCGGAGCACCTCCGGGGGCCGCTTCGGACTGGGTGACTCCCGGGGAGATGGGGCGGGTCAGGAGCCTCCTCGGGCAAGCTCGTTGGCAGCCTCGACAATTCTGTGGATGAGATCGGGGTAGTCGCCGATCCTCGACCGGGGAAACCGAAAGCCGATCGCCCCGGGGTGACCACCGCCGTCGGTTATGTTCAGCCGGTCGAGGAGTTTACGCAGGTCCACGTCCTCATAGCCGTAGTTTCTGCGCATCCGACACTGCAGGAGACTCTCCTCCTGCCGCTCGTCATAGTAGACCACCAGACCGAGTCGGCCGGACTCCTCGGCGAGACGATCAGCGGCGGATCGGGTGACGGAGACGACCACATCCGCTCCATAGGTATAAAAGAGATCGGTGGACTGCTCTGGAGTGAGGGCGATGTACCCGACCGACCGGTCCACCACCTTCAGTTCCATAATGTACTTCCACACTTCCCGCTCCGCGTCACTGAGTCGGATCATCTCGGTGTACAGATGCTCTGCGTCGGTGAACTTTCCCTCTGAAAAGGTCTGTTCCCGGAGCATCTGGTCGAGGTAGCTGGTGAGGAGGCTGTACATCCTGCTTTCCCTCCGGGAGGAGAGCACTTTGCCCATCTGGGTATCTCCGACCATCCCGGTAAGGAGGGCTACTACGACGTTTCGGGTAAAAACCTCGTTTATCTGCCCGGAGAGGGAGAGTTTCCAGGCGAGTCGGGCGAGCAGGGAGCAGGCCGAAGAAGCCTCGTCAACCAGAGCGTACGTCGGCCGGGCAATGTAGGCGGAATCTCCGCCGAGATGGTGGTCAATTTCGATGGTTACAACATCCCGGGAAGCGAGGGTCTGCTCGAGCTCCTCCCTCTCCGGAAGGAGGGAGGGCTTGGCGGTATCACACATTATCGTTGTGTCCGGCGGGATCTCCGCGGCGTCCTGGAGGTGCACTCCGTTATACTCGGCTATCATCAAAAGATAGTCGAGGTTCTTAGGCATGTGCCCTTCGGTGATGAGACGTACCGGTTTTGAGAACTTCCGGATCAGGAGGGAGACGCCTACCATTGTGGCTAAACAGTCGGCGTCGGGGTTGGTATGGCCTGAGACGAGAAAACTCTTGCCTTCAGAAAAACGGTTGAGGATCCGGTCATAAATCCGGTTTTTCTGGGCAATAGTCGCGAGAGCCGCTTTAGTCATTCTTCACTTCCACCATACCACCAAGAACGACGCAATTCCGTCCTCTCTCCTTGGCGACGTAGAGAGCCCGGTCCGCGGCTTCCCAGACCGATTTTATGTCTGCTCCGTGTTCGGGAAAGGAGGCGACCCCCTGGCTCGTCGTGACCCTGCTTACAGGACCCTTCAATTCGGCGAGAAGCTCCAACCCCGCCACGGCGCTGCGGATCTCCTCGCACCGCTTGAAAGCCTCCTCGCCGCTTGTACCCGGCAGCAGGGCGGCGAACTCGTCACCTCCGTAACGGGCGACTATGTCCTCCTCGGCAAACCGGGACTTGAAGACCTCGCTCGCCGCCTTTATCACCTCGTCCCCCACATCATGTCCGTAGGCGTTGTTGAGCTGGTTAAAGTGATCGAGGTCGATCATGACGAAACTGAGAGGCTCGCCCCGCTCCCGGGCTCGGGAGAACTGGGTTTCGAGAGCGTCGTCAAAAAAGCGGCGGTTGAAAAGGCCGGTAAACTCGTCGGTAATGGAACGGCGACGGGCGCTCTCCCCCCACTGGACCATCTCCGAGAGAAACGCACTGCTGCGGTGGAGGCGGGAGGCGACGATCCGGAGCATCCGGTTCATCACCCGGATCGCCACGAGAGGACGCTCCTCCATAAGGCGGGAGAACTCATCCATCGAAAGGGCGTAGAGAACAGTGTGCCCCTTGGAGCGGCAGGTGGCCGACCGCGGGGCGTCCTCGAAGATCGACATCTCCCCGAGGAAATCCCCTGCGGTGAGGCTCGCAATTTCCATCGCCTCTCCCCCGGAGCTCTCCATTTCGATGCCTATCTCCCCCTGTCGGAGGATAAACATCTCCGTTCCCGCCTCTCCCTCCCTGAACAGCGCCTCCCCGGGATCATACTCGTGGACCGTGAGAACCGCGGCGATCAGGTCCCGTTCCTCATCCGAGAGGGGGGAGAAAATATCGACGTCCTTGAGGAAAGCGGCAATTTCGCTACTCATGCTCCTCCCGATCGGTGATGTGCCAGACCTTGCCCCCTCCGGCGCTCCGGGCGGAGTAGACCGTCTCGTTGGTAGCGGCGATGATCTGCTCCGCGTCTGTTCCGTCATCGGGGATCGTTGCGTAGGAAGCGCTCGCGGAGAGCTGAAACTCTCCGCCTCCGGTGAGGTCGGTGATCGACGTCGAAGCGAGGGCCTCCCGGGCGCGTCCGGCGACCTCCATCGCGGTCTGAGCATCTGCTCCCGGGAGGATCGCGGCAATCTCATTTCCCCGGTAGCGCACCGCTATCGCCTCCTCAGGCAGAGCGTGAGCGACCCGTTTCGCGAAGCGTACCAGGGTTTTGTCTCCAACCTCGTGGCCGTAGGTGTCGTTGACCATCTTGAAGTTATCAGGTTTCACGAAGAGGAGCGAAACCGGCTCACCCCGCTCCTTGAGCAGACGGGGGAGTTCCTCGTGGAGATACGCCTTGTTGTAGAAACTGGTGAGCTTATCCTTGTAGACCTGCTCCTGAAGCTGTCTGACCCAGCTGCTGTTCTGGGATATGAGGCGGTTAGTCGAACGCAGCCGGGAGGCGATTACGGCTAGGAGCTTGAAGAGTACCGGGGCGAAGGTAGCGGGATGGGAGACGCAGATCTCCTCGAAGGTAAGCCCCTTTCGGGGAAAAACGAGAATCTCCGCCTCCTCGATCGCCCTGGCGGTGGCGTTGTGGCGATTCTTCAGGAGGAGGTCGAGCTCGCCGAAGCTGTCTCCCGGGACGAACCGGGCTATCTCCCGGCCGGCGTCCTCGCCGTCACTCCGGCTGATGGCAATCTGACCTGAGGCGAGAACGTAGAGGGCGTTTCCCTCATCCTCGGGAGTAAAAAGCACCCCGCCCTCGGGAACCGTAAGGTACTCGCTGTTCTCATGTATAAGCTGGAGTTCCTCGTCCTGAAGAGATGCAAAAATGCCTGCGTTTCGAAGGAGCTCTACCATTTGCCTTTCGTCACTGTAGTACTACACCCTGTCAACCATGTCAAACCGAAGGGTGCGTCTGGAGGTGGGGGAGTTTTCCTTGACAACCGTTGAAACCGGCACCGATAATGGTGACTCACGAAAATTTAACACCCCTCTCCACCGGGAGAGGCGGGAAGGAGTGTGTATGGGCATCACCACAGATATGATACGTAACGTAGCGGTTGCCGGACATGGAGGAACAGGAAAAACCTCTCTGGTCGAGAACATGCTCTTCTACGGTGGCGCCATTGCGAAACCGGAAACTACCGACACCGGCAGAACCGTAAGCGACTACACCGAAGAAGAGATCTCCCAGAAAATGTCGATTCATACGACCCTTTCGCACATTTCGTGGGGCGATACGAAGATCAACATCCTCGACACTCCGGGGCTCGCCGACTTCGTCGGGGAGGTCGTTGCATCGTTCCGCGCCGCCGAGTCGGCGATCATCGTCGTCGGCGCTAAAGCAGGCGTCGAGATCGAGACGATCAAGCTCTGGCGCCGCCTCGACGGTCGCAACATGCCGCGGATCGTCTTTATAAACAAGATGGACGTGGATCGGGCGGATTACCAGAAGACCCTCGATGACTTGAGAGAGAAGTTTGACGCTACCTTTGTCCCGGTCACCGTGCCCATCGGTTCCGGAACTGATTACAGAGGCGTTGTAAACCTCATCGATATGAAGGCGTACCTCTCTCCCGGGGCGGGAGGAAAAGAGCGTGCCTCACAGATCCCTGAAGAGATCACGGCGATGGTCGAGGAGTTTCATGCGACCCTCGTCGAATCCGCGGCGGAGGGAGATGACGAGCTCACCATGAAGTACCTCGAGGAGGAAAACCTTTCCCTCGAAGAGGTCAAACGCGGCATCATGGAAGGGTTGCGGGAGAACAAGGTTGTCCCGGTCGTCTGCGGCTCCACCGCCGAGAGCAGCGGGATATCGGAGCTTCTCGATCTCATCGCCTGGGCCGCGCCTTCTCCGGCGGGCATTCAGGAGAAGGTGCTCAACGATGCCGGGGAGATCGAGCCTGTCGACATCACCGTGGACGCCCCCTTCAGCGGGTTTGCCTTCAAGACCAGCATCGATCAGTTCTCGGGCAAGCTCTCCTTTGTCAAGGTGGTTACCGGCACCCTCAACAGCTCAACCGACCTCTTTAACGCCCGGGAGGGCAAGAAGGACAAGATCTCAAAGATATACACGATGCTCGGAAAGAAGCTCGAAGAGGTCTCCGAGGTCGTCGCCGGGGATATCGCCGTTCTCTCAAAGCTCTCCCTCGCCCACACCAACGACAGTTTCTGCACTTCCGATCGGACGATACATTTCAAGCCCCTCGCCCTTCCGATGCCGGTACACACGGTGGCCATCGAGGCGGGAGCGAAGAAGGACGAGGACAAGCTCTCCGACGCCCTCGCCAAGGTAACCGAAGAGGACAAGACCCTTATCGTCCGGTTCAATCCGGAAACCAAAGAGACGGTACTTTCCGGGATGGGCGAGTTGCACATCAACAACGTACTCAACCGGATCATGGAGAGCCAGAAGATCGAAGTCCACACCAGGTCGCCCAAGGTTGCCTATCGGGAAACGATAAACGCGAACGCCGAGTCGACCTACCGGCACAAGAAGCAGTCCGGCGGTCACGGACAGTTCGGCGAAGTCTCCATCCGCATCCGCCCGCTCCAGCGGGGTGAGCAGTACGATTTTGCAAACGAGATCAAGGGGGGCTCGGTCTCGAAGGGCTACATTCCCGGCATCGAGAAGGGCTTCCACGAGGCGATGAACGAGGGCGTGGTTGCCGGCTATCCCGTCGTAGACGTCGGCATCGCCCTCTTTGATGGAAAGGAGCATCCGGTGGACTCCTCGGAGATGGCGTTCAAGATGGCCGCCCGGGGTGCCCTCAAGGATGCGATGAAAAAGGCGAAGCCGACCCTCCTCGAGCCGATAATGATGCTGAAAGTCTTTGTGGAGGAGCAGTATCTCGGAGACGTCCTCTCAGACCTCAGCTCCCGGCGCGGGCGTGTTCAGGGACAGAGCCAGCTCGGTGGGGGTATCGTCGAAATCGACGCCCTCGTCCCGCAGGCGGAGTTACTGAAGTACTCAATTGATCTGCGCTCCATTACCAGCGGTACCGGCGGTTTCGAAATGGAGTTTCATCATTACGATCCGATTTCAGGAAAGATCGCCGAGGATGTCATAAAGGAGGCGGAGGCGCAGATGGCCGCGGTCGAGTAGCTGCCCTCCCGTGAGGGGAAAACCTGGAAAAACCAAGAGCCCCCGCCGCGAGGTCGGGGGTTCCTTTTTTTTTGACCTACCCGTGTCGCTCGGCCATACTGACATAGCTTTTGCGGCCGACGACGTTTTTGTACGCCGGGCGTATGATGCGTCCGCCACTTACCATCTCCTCGATCCTGTGGGCGCACCAGCCTGCAACCCGGGCGACCGCAAAGATCGGCGTGTTCAGTTCCGGCGGGATGCCGAGAATCTTGTAGACGAATCCGGAATAAAAATCGACGTTTGCGCAGATCGGCCGGTCGGTGTTCTTCTCCTCCTGAAAGATCCCCGGCGCTATCCGTTCGATGAGCTCATAGAGGGCAAACTCCATGGAGTGCTCCTTCTCTGCCGCGAGCTGACTCGCCTTCGCCTTGAGCAGGAGTGCCCGGGGGTCGGAGACGGTGTATACCGCGTGTCCGAGACCGTAGATGAGGCCGGAGCGATCATACGCCTCCTTGCGCAGAATTTTTCGCAGGTACGCCCCGACCTCCTTCTCACTGCTCCAGTCGGAGACATGTCTCTTGATGTCCTCGATCATCGCGACCACCTTGGCGTTCGCGCCCCCGTGTTTGGCCCCTTTCAGTGAGCCGACGGCAGCGCCGATGGCGGAGTAGGTGTCCGTGGCGGCGCTGGTGACAACGTGAACCGTAAAGGCGGAGTTGTTGCCACCCCCATGCTCGGCGTGGAGACAGAGGGCGAGATCGAGGGTTTCCGCCTCGAGAGGAGAGTACTCCTGGCTGATGCGGATGAGTTGAAGGAGATTCTCGGCGGTGCTCAACGTCGGGTCCGGAGCGTGGAGAAAGAGACTTGTTCCGTCGTAGTAGTGGCTTTTTGCCTGGAAACCGTAGGCGACCATTGTCGGGAACCGGGCGATGAGTTCGATCGACTGGCGCAGAGTGTTGCGTACTGAGAGATCCTCGGCATTATCGTCGTATGAGTAGGAGCAGAGGACCGATCGGGCGAGCTTGTTCATGATATCGTTGCTCGGGTTGCGGAGGATCATATTTTCGGTGAAGTTCTCCGGAAGCGGGCGGTTATCCCCGAGTATAGCCTGAAAACGCGTCAGCTCCTCCCTGTTCGGCAGCGCCCCGAAGAGCAGGAGATAGGCGATCTCCTCAAAACCGAAGCGATTGTCCTTCTGAAACCCAGCCACAAGATCACGCAGATCATATCCGCGGTACAGCAGAAGCCCTTCCGCCGGAACCCGCTCCTGATCGTCGATGATGTAGCCCCTCACCTCGCCGATCTCAGTCAGTCCGATAAGCACCCCGGTACCGTCATCGTTCCTGAGGCCCCGCTTCGTGTTGAAACGCTTATGAAGCTCGGGGCTTATAAAGTTCTGCCGCTCGGCAAAGGGTGTGTGGGTATCGAGAAAGGTGGAGAGACTATTCATACTTATTCCTCGGGTCTGTAATTTTATGCGCCGAGAATACCATTTTGCCGCTTCTTCTGTATAGAACCTGCCCTCCGGAACCTCCCGCTTTCTATCTTATTGCTTATTGGCGCTTGAGAAAGAAGAGCTCCCGAATCACGTGGTTCTTTGCAACCCCCTTTCTCTCAAAAGCTGTTACCGGCCGCCACGGCTGCCGGGGAGCGTAGCCCTCATAGGCGTTTACCAGGGAGTTCGTCCGGGAGAGCACCTCGAGCATCTGCTCCCCGTACTCCTCCCAGTCGGTCACGGCGTAGAGATAGCCCCCCGGTTTCAGGTGCCCCGCAAGCTCCTCGGGATACGCTCCCTGAATAAGTCGACGCTTCTGGTGCCGCTTTTTTGGCCAGGGATCCGGGAAAAAGATCTGTATGCCGTCAAACTGCGCCTGCCTCAAGGGACCGCGGAGGAGGGAGACAGCATCCCCCCGAAGGACCCGGACATTATCGAGGCCCAGACGTCTGACCTCGCTGAGAAGCTTACCGACGCCAGGCTTGTGCACCTCGATACCGAGAAAGTCCACATCCCGCATCGCCTCGGCCATCGTCGCCAGGGAGTAACCCATGCCGAAGCCAATCTCGAGACAGCGCCGACGCCCTGGTTCCTCCACGCCGAAAACCTCGTCGAGATCGATCGTTTCGCTTCCCGGATCGAGACCGTAGACCGGATAGAGCTTTTCATACGCGCGTTTCTGGTGCTCGCTCATTCTGCTCGTCCGGATGACAAAGCTGTGTATCTCTCGTCTTTTTTTCTCTTCCATTATCCCCACCGAGTCGACTCGGGCCTGAGGAAGGCAGTTTCTACCGGTGTCACAGCAGCTGCGAGAGGCGACCCCGGATAAACTCCGACTTCTCCTTAAGGCCGACTTGTCCGGTCGAAAGTTTCAATACGTTCGGATTCCTGGAGTCGAGCTGCACCTTTCCGCCGCCGCTTTCGATCAGGGCAAGGACCTTGTCCACCGACAGCTGCGCCACCCGCCCGAACTCGACCTCGCAGACGCCCCTGCGCTCCTTGAGGCTCGCGATCTGGAGGCGACGACAGATGATGCGGATCTCCGCGAGGGAGAGCAAGCTCTGCACCTCCTCAGGCAGGGGGCCGAAGCGGTCCTCGAGCTCCGAGAAAACCGCTCCCAGCTCGTCCTCCGTTGAGATCGAGGCGATCTTCTTGTACACCTCCATCTTCTCAACCGGCTCGGAGACGTAGCTCTCCGGGATGAAACCGGAGTACTCGAGCTCCAGGTATACCTCGTCGTTTCCGCCGGGCTCCTCACCCTCGAGCTCCCGGATAGCCTCGTCGAGCAGTTTGAGGTAGAGATCAAAGCCGACGGACATAATGTCCCCGCTTTGCTCCCGACCGAGCAGATTGCCTGCACCCCGAACCTCGAGGTCCTTCAGAGCTATCTTGAAGCCCGAACCGAGCTCGGTATAGTCGCTTATAACCTGGAGCCGTTTCATCGCGATCTCGGAGAGGGCTCGCTGCTCGGGGTAGAGCAGGTAGGCGTAGGCAAGCTTATCCGACCGCCCTACCCGACCCCGCAGCTGGTAGAGCTGGCTGATGCCGTACATATCGGCCCTGTCGATAATGATTGTGTTTACGTTGGGTATATCGATACCGTTCTCGATGATCGTCGTCGCCACGAGAACCTGAAAAGCGCCGTGAATAAAGCGGTGCATGATATCCTCGAGTTCCGTCGAGTTCATCTGACCGTGGGCGGACTCGACGATCGCCTCGGGGACAACGTTCTCAATGAACTCCTTTATGTTGTCGAGGGTCTCCACCCTGTTGTGGAGAAAATAAACCTGCCCTCCCCGCTGCAGCTCCCGGCGGATCGCCTTCTGAATCAGTTCTTCCGAAAACTCCTGGATTACCGTCTCGATAGGAAGCCGGTTGTGGGGCGGCGTCTGAAGCACCGACATGTCCCGGATCTTGAGCAGTGACATGTGGAGGGTTCGGGGGATCGGAGTCGCGGTGAGGGTAAGCGAGTCGACCGAGGTCTTGAGCTCCTTCAGCCGCTCCTTCGCCTTTACCCCGAAGCGCTGTTCCTCATCGATAACGATAAGCCCGAGATCCTTGAAGGCGACATCCTTCTGCAGCAGTCGGTGAGTGCCGACGACCAGATCAACGCTTCCCTCCTTGAGGCCCGCTTTCACCTTTTTCGATTCACCGGAGTTTACGAAGCGGGAGAGCATGCCGGTCCTCACCGGAAAGCCCTCGAGGCGCTCGTTGAAGTTTTCGTAATGCTGCTCGACAAGGATGGTGGTCGGGGCGAGGATTGCTACCTGTTTTCCGGAGGCCACCGCCTTGAAGGCCGCCCGCATCGCGATCTCTGTTTTTCCGTAGCCCACGTCACCGCAGATCAGCCGATCCATGGGCAGGGGCTTTTCCATGTCGCTCTTGACCTCGGCTATACAACGGAGCTGGTCGTCGGTCTCCTCGTAGGGAAACTTCGACTCAAAGTCGTACTGCCACTCAGTGTCCTCAGGAAAGGCGAAGCCCCGCGCCTTCTTACGCCGGGAGTAGAGTTTGATCAGCCGCTCAGCGAGGTCCTCTACATTCTTTTTTACGTGGGACTTACGGTTTTCCCAGGACTTTCCGCCGATTTTGTCCAGCCGCGGCGCCTGCCCACCGTGGCCGATAAACCGTTGAATCAGGTTGACCTGCTCGATCGGGATGTAAATGAACTCCCCGCCGGCGTATTCGAGGTGTATGTAGTCCCGCTCGTTACCTGCCGCCTCGATCCGCTTGATCCCCTTGAACAGACCGATGCCGTAGTTGACGTGGACGACGTGATCCCCGGGAGAGAGCTCCACAAAGGTGTCGATGGCGCTTGACTGCGCCTTTTTTACCGAATGAGGTACCCGTTTCCGGCGACCGAAGATCTCGTTCTCCTCGATAACCATCAACTTTACATCCGGGAGGGCGAACCCGGAGGAGATGCTCTCGGGGACCACGGTGACCTGGTAGTCCGAAAGCATGTGGCTGATCCGGCTCGCCTGACTCTCGGTGTCACCATAGATGAGAACCTCATAGCCGGTGGAAAGCAGGTTTGTCAGCTCCTCCCGGAGAAAGTCGATGTTTCCAAAAAAGGAGCGCGGCGGGTCGTAGGCGAAGCGGCAGTCGCTTTCGTCTCTCTGCTCTCCGAGGAGGTGAAACCTGACCCTTCTGGGGGCGTGCTCCTCGAGGTGCGTCAGCTCTGAGAGTATCCGCTCCGGCTTCGGGAGGGGATCGCGGAAATGGCGATCTGCGTAGACTCCTTCGAACTCCTTTCTGATCGCCCCGGTCCCCGCGAGAAGCCGCTCGTAGTCGCTGTATACGAAAAGCGCCTTTTGCCCCGCGAAGCTCATCAGGGATTCCGGGTTCTCGAAGGAGAGGGCGTAGAGATACTCCTCCCCCGGTAGCCTGCGCTCCTCGGCGAGCTGATCGAGATACCCCTCGCCGTGGCGACGGAGCTCGGGAAGCGCTTTGAACGCCTCAGAGAAGACGGCGAGGCGCTCCTCGTCCCAGAGCACCTCCTTGACCGGGTAGATACCTATCTCCTTGAGGTTCTCGATAGAGCTCTGGGAGCCGGCCTCGAAGAAGGTGATCCGCTCGACCTTATCGAACTCAAAGACAATTCTCAAAGGGTTGTCGAAACCGGGGATAAAGAGATCGAGAACCTCCCCCCGGACCGCGTACTCTCCCCTGACCGACACCTGGGGTACCCTGCTGTAGCCGAACTCGTTGAGCTGAGCTCCCAGTTTTATCGGGTCGAAGGTTGCCCCGCGACGTATCTCGATTCGCCGTTTGAGGATCTCCTCCCTCGGAGGCAGGGGCGTGATCGCACTCCGCAGGGGAGCGATCACCACGCTCCGCTTTCCCCCTGCGAGGGTTGTCAGGGCGCGCATCCGACGGCCGTGGACAGGAGCAGAGGAAGGAACCTCACTGTAGGCGACCGTGCCCCACCAGGGCAGATGGATCGCCTCGGTTCCGAAACGGTAGAGATCCTCGTAGAGGGCGGTTGCCTCCTGTTCGGTGGGGACAACAACAACAAGCGGCCCACCGTGGCGTTCGTAGATCCGGGACAGGAGATAGGCTAGGAAGGTCTCCTTAGGTCCGTGAACATCGACAGGAAAAGAGTTTCCCTGTATCCTCTCAAAGAGTCGTTTCGTAGCGCCGTGTCCGCGCAACTTTTCGGTCAAGCGCTCATACAATAAGGTTTTCATCAAAGGTACCGAAAATGAATAAGGGGTTTGAGCGTGAAACTCGCAAGACGTTCTCTCATACAAGGCACGGCGCTTCTCGGAGCCCTGCTTCTCACGACCACATCAGCGGCTGCACTATCGGTCTCCATTCGATTTTTCGACAGGGAGCTCTACTTCACCGACAGTCGCGTCAACGTACATACAACGATTCTCAACGACACCGCCGACACTGTAACCTTTCGCCTCGCGGATGAGCGCGTCTTTTCCATGGACTTCGAGGTGCGAACCACAACGAATCGTCCCGTTATGACATCGCCGCAATTTACCACAGAGCGAAGGACGAATCAAGTTTTCTACCGGGAGGTCGCCCTCGAGCCGGGAGAGGAGCTCTCCTTTGTCGAGCCTCTCAATGACTATGTCGATCTCGCCGATCCCGGAAGCTATCTCGTTACCGCCCGCTTCTACCCGGAGCTCTTCTCCTCTCCCACCCAATCTTTTGTCCGTTCCAACACCCTCACTCTGGCAATCCGCCCCGGCGTGTCTACCGCCGAGCAGGTACGGGAGGCGGAGATCGACCTTGCCCGGGAGGAGACGCTGCGGCGCCAGGACATCCCTCCGGACGAGGTAATTCGGTCTATTCTCGACGCCCGGATCCGGGAGAACTGGCCCGGGTTCTTTCTCTACATGGACCTCGAGTCCCTCTACCGGCAGAGCGCGTCCCGGGAGCGGCGATTCCTCGCCCTCTCGGAGCAGGAGCGGCTCAACGAGCTCGAGGAGTTCCGGCGGCAACTGAGGGAGGGTGAGCTCGATGAGGATATAATCACCCGCCCCTCGGAGTACGAGATTCTCGAGACGAGCTACTCTCCCACCATGGGAGAGGTTGTTGTGAGGCAGGTGTTTGAGTATCCCGGGTTTACCGAAATAAAACGGTATCGCTACGACCTCGAACGCAGGGGTGGCTACTGGCGGGTAACCGGATATACTGTGGTAAACTTGGAGACTCGCTGAGTAATGAAGGTACTTCTCGTTTCCGACCGCAACGATGAACGTCTCGCACTGGAAAAGCACTTTGCGAGTCGGGGAACCGAGATTATCCACTACGTCCATCCGATCAAGGCGATGGACAACCTGGACGAGATTGCTCCGGAAGTTGTGATCTTTAACGCCTCCGACTTTCCGAGGCACTGGAAACCGTTTCTCGTTTTTCTCAGGGACATTCGTGGCCGGGAGAGCGCTGTTTTCGTGCTGCTCAGGGACGGGGAGTTTCCTGTAGAGGAGGCTTCCAAGGCGGAGCACCTGGAGGTCAATGCGATTCTGAGCGCAAACCTCTGGGAAGAGCGAACCATGGAGCAGCTCGGAACGATAATCAGCCGCTACCACGCCTTCAGGGAAACCCGGCAGGCTACCCGTTTTATCCCGGGCACCTCGGACAAGATAGAGTTTCTCTTTACCAACCCGTATACACTCCGTCTCGTCCGTGGACAGGTACATGATATCTCCATCACAGGCCTGCGATTTGTCCCCGCGGACCCGGCAGAGCTCCAGAACCTTGAAAGCGGCGCCCAGCTCAACTCAGCCTCCCTCAGACTCGGGGAGGAAATCGTCGCCGTTCAGGCACAGATCGTGCGGGTCACCAACAATGTCGGCGTGCAGTTTTTGAAACCCACTCCGGAAGTCGAAGGTACGATCGCCAACTATCTCGGCTCACGTTCAAAGCGGGACCTCGAGGTGACGGTCCAGAAAGAGCACGCCTGAGCCGACTGCCTCGAGGCAGAGGCGGAAAGGAGTGTTGACACAAACGGCGGATCCCTGTACTCTTCGCTCACGATTACACATTCCCCTGTAGCTCAGCTGGTAGAGCAGATGACTGTTAATCATCGGGTCGTTGGTTCGAGTCCAACCGGGGGAGCTTTACAATGGCGGAGGCGGTAACCTTTAGGGGTTGCCGCTTTTTTTTATACTCTCCTCCACTCCGGGGAGCGTACTCTCTTTTGCCCGGTGCCTAACCGTCCGTGCGAACCACGCGACTCGCTGAGGCGGCCTCTGGAGAGCCGGTCTCGGCTATCCGAATAATCGGCTCACCGAAACGTATACCCTCCTCCCGGAAGCGGCGTTGCACCTCGACGAAAATGGCGTTGCGCGCCTTGAGGTAGTTCTGCTTCTCGAACCAGACACCAAACCGGATCACCAGATTTCCCTCCCGGATCTCCTGCAGAAGGGTGAGAGGCTCCGGCTCGTCGAGGACGAACTCCACCGAGGTTGCGCAGCTTCTGAGCAGGTCGATGAGCTGCTGTGCGGGGACACTCATCGGGACGGTGAGGTCGATGTCCAACCTCCGAACGGGAAACTTGGTGACGTTTACCAGCTCGGTCTCAATGAGCTGCTGATTCGGGATGCGTATCATCAGGTTGTCAAACGTCAGCAGCTTAATCGAGAGGGGATCTATCGAGTGCACCACACCGGTCCGATCTCCTACCCGGATTACGTCCCCAACCTCAAAGGCCTTCTCGGAGACGAGAAAAAGACCACTGATGATGTTGCTGAGGGAGGCCTGGGAGGCAATACCGACGGCGATACCGATGACACCCGCTGCCCCGAGAAGGGCGGTGAGCTCGACCCCCGCCTGGTCGAGGGCTATGACGAGGAGAAGCGCGATTCCGACGTAGGTGATCGTTTTTCGGATAGAGACCCGGCTCTGATCCCGCAACCCCCTCAGGAGCGTTCGACTGATGACTCCTGCGAGGAGTCGAATCAGAACCGCCCCGAGGAGGGTTACGAGAAGTGCCTCGAGCAGCTCCATGCTAAAACCGTTTGCCGAGGCCCCCGCGAACAATCCCCGTACCGCCTGCGCCATACCCTACTCCGTCAAGCCTCTGAAAAAGAGGAAGCTGCGGCGAATGAGATTATCCGAAACCTTCTCCCGTGGCTCCTGCAGGAGCCTGCCTCCGCCTCCGTCGAGGGAGGATTTGTTACTGAAACTGATTTGACTGTACTGGGTGACCGACCGGAAGGTAACCGAGACGTCGTTGGTAAAAAGAATCGAGTCTTCTCCGTAGATCGACAGGTGAACCACTCGCACAAGGAGACGCTGAAAACTAAGGAGACTCTGAGACTCATTGCGGATCTTGAGAGGGACGTGTACATGCGCTGCGCCCTTTCCCGGGGTGCTACCGACCATCCAATCCTCGATCTCCATGGCGTAGGCGCTCTCTCCAGCCTGAGCGTCCCCAAACCACGTGCGAAGCATCGGTTCGCTCTCTGCCTCGAATATCGTGACTCCCGCCTCGAGGCGAGCCCATACAGGAACAGCGACAACCAGAGAGAGCACTCCATCGGGAAGCACCTGCACCGGTTTCTGCGCCTTCAGGAGTACCGGTTTGTCCGGCAGGGCCGGCTCGAGGCGTACCTCGGTTCTACCGACACCGAGAATACTCTGCCAGGGAAGCTCGCTCGCCTTTCGGGCACGGGAGACAACCGTCTCCACCCCGGCGCCGTCTACGAGGTCCGAGGCGTACAACCATCGTTCCGCTTCACGACGGATCCATAGTCGCAGACGCCTGATCTGCCTGTGAGTCGTCTCCCCGACCGAAAGCTCTACCGGGCCCCAAACCCCTTTCAACCCTTGGCCTCCAGAAGCTCCTCGACGAAGCGGCAGGTCTCAATCAGGCAACGGAGGAGCTCCTCACGGTCAGCGTCGGTAGCAGTACCCTGGTGTCCCCGCTCCTCGACTCCTGCCGCCAACTCCTGGAGATTCGGCATGCTGAGATTGAGAGCGAGTCCCTTGAGACGATGAGCCTCCCGGTGGAGGTTCTCACCGGAGTTCCGGAGTTTTTCCGCCTCTGCGGGACACCGATCGAGGAAGTCTGAGAGAAGCTCCTCGACAAGGGCGACGTCTCCGCCACACCGCTCAACAAGCGAGTCACGATCTATCACTGTGTGTCTCCGGCACAAAAAAACCGGTATCGTAATTCCTTACGGTACCGGTATTCAGGACTGGGCGGTACTGGATTTGAACCAGTGACCCCATGCATGTCAAGCATGTACTCTAACCAACTGAGCTAACCGCCCGAACGCCGAAACAGTAGCACTATTTGAGGGACAAGACAACCCTTTCGAGTACCTTTTTCCGGTCAAGCGGTTTGACGATGTAGTTTCTCGCGCCGATCATGAGTGCTTTCTTTACCAGGTCTTGCTTGCCGAGGGCACTGATCATGACGACCCGGGCATTCTTGTCGAACTCAATGATTTTTTCGAGAGCTGTAACCCCGTCCATCTTCGGCATAGTGATGTCCATGGTCACCAGGTCCACGTTGGGATAGTGCTCCTTATACTTCTCCAGGCCCTCCTGGCCGTTGCTTGCTGTATCAACGATGTCGAATCCCTCGGAGGTAAGAATCTGGGTCAGCTGTTTCGCAACAAACATCGAGTCATCGACGACGAGCACCCGATAGGGCTCACCGCTCTCTTTCACCCCGTCCGCTTTCCGTTCGTTAATGCTTGGAAAGTCTTGTTTGGTCTTCACTCAAGGACCCCCCTATGATCTCTCTCGTATCGCAACATTAATCTCAATTTTACCCATCGGCAAATCCATAGGAACTATCAACGCCTCGACGTCGGTGTTGGAAACTTCCATGTTTTCACCGGTGAAGATAGCAGGTGGAGTCAGATCAAAGCTGAACCCGAGTTCGTGCAGCTTTGTAACCGCCTTGCCGGTAATCATGTTTGCAAGCTCGGTTATTGTAGCCCGGGCCATGTCGTCCATCCTGGTAACCGGCTCCATCTCCATATCCTCGAGCATCTTGCTCGCGATCTTGACGGCGGTATCGTGACTCATGTCAAAGAGCACCCTGCCCTCGACGTCACCGGCGAGACCGACAATAGCAGCCACCCCGAGGACAGGCATCGCCGATGATTTGAGGTAGAGGTCACCGCGCTGGACTTCTGCCTGAAGGACCTCCTGCAGGACACTATAGGCGGATTCTACAAAGGGGTTAATGTACTCGACTCGCATCTGTTGCCTCTTTCTTAGGAACGTTTCCTGTAAACCGTTACGCCACTCTCGCTCTTTCGCTCCCACCGTTCGCCGGAAAGGGGCTCCTCATGGTCTCCGAGCATAAGATAGCCATTGGGCTTCAATGTCTCAAATATCGTTTCGAGAATCCGCTCCTGTCTTTGCTCATCAAAGAAAGAAAGCACGTCCCGGGCAACGATGAGGTCCATAGCGGGCAGCCCCGTGACATTCGCCAGGTCGCTGTATTCAAAGATAATCGCGTTCTTGATCTCCATAGAAAAGGAGGGCCCGTTGATACCGTCCACGATGTAAGGCTCGTACAGGTCGGGGACCCGATCACGATCGTAAATCACGTTGGGTGCGTTGGAGATTGCCAGAAGGTCGTTGTCACTTGCCCATACTTTAACCTGCCGGTCCGGGTGGGCATCCTTAAGGGAGACAGCGAGTGAGTAGCTCTCACTCCCCTCACCACAGCCGGGATTCCAGATTTGGATGATCCCCCCGGTAGCGATGCTGGTTAGCCTGAGAAACTTCTCGACGTACTCATCCGGCCAGAGACGGCGGCTGAACCGGCTGTAGAAAGGTTGGAGAAACTCCTCCGCCTCTTCCCGACTCTGGAGCTGAGCGCTCTTACCTTTCGACCGGCTCCACTCCTCGAAGCGCTCGCGAACCCAGCGTTCGTTTAACGGGGTTACATAAAACCCGAGGAAGGTTTCGAGGGTCTCTATTACAAACTTATAGGCGGCCCTCGTTTCGTCCCGAGGTTCCGGGCCATGGTAGCTCGCAGTCTCCGGTGTCTTTCCGGTAGGTTCCGTCTGATCCGCACCGTCTGCGGGGAAACTGCGACTCTCGAGCCGCTTCTCTTCCTTCTCGTCTTTTACGAAGATCCGCTCGACGTCAAGAATGATGTAGAGACGGCCGTCGTTTTCTACCACGCCGCTTATGTACTTGATATTTATATCGCCGAATATCGGGTGGGGAGGCTGGATCGTCTCGGAGTTGATACCGACGACTTTGTCGATCTCGTCGACGATCACCCCGATCAGGTTGTTCCCAAGTCGCAGGATGAGGCCGTTTTCGTTCACCCCTTCCTGCCGTTGGACCACGGGAAGATTAAAAAACAGACGAAGATCGATGATCGATATTATCTCACCCCGGAGGTTGTAGACCCCTCTCACAAAAGGCGGGGAATTGGGCACGTAGGTGAACTGGGAGAACTTGGCAATCTCCTTGATCTGCATGATGTCGATGCCGTAATCCTTACCCCCGAGGGAGAAGGTGACCATCTTGAAATCGACACTCTCGCCCTGCTGATCCTCGACCTCCTGCCGTGTTGCGAGGGTGCTGCCGAAGGAGGAACTACCGCGTCTGTCAGCCAATGGTCAGCTCCCGCTTTTTTCGCTCTTCCCGCTCCCGGCGAAGTCCGAGGTCGAGGAGCTGACTCACGTCGATAATGAGGGATACCCGCCCGTCACCGGTGATGTTCGCACCCGCAATACCCGGGGCGTTGGTAAAATGGTCCCGCAGGGGCTTGATCACAACATCTTCCTCCCCGACAAGGGAGTCCACAATGAGCCCCATCTTCTTGTCTCCACTTCCTACGATCACAACGAAGAAGTACTCCTTGTTCTCGTCGGTGGGGACCCGGAAAAGCCTGTTGAGCCTGATCAAGGAGACCACGTCGTCCCGAACGTTGAACACTTCGTAGTTGTCGATCATCTTGATGTCCGAGGGGCGAATACGGTGACTCTCGACAACGGAGGTTATCGGAATGGCGTACATCTCCTCGCCGACTCGAACAAGAAGTCCCTGAATTATCGCCAGGGTGAGGGGGATCTTTATGGTAAAGCGGCTGCCTCTATCCTGCTCAGACCAGACTGAGACGTTACCGTTGAGCTTCTCTATCTGTTTCTTGACAACGTCGAGACCAACCCCCCGGCCGGAGACATCGGTCACCTGCTTTGCGGTGGAGAACCCGGGTTCAAAGATGAGGTTGAACGCCTCGACATCCGAGAGCTGTTTATTTGGATGGATCACCCCCCGCTCGATTGCCTTCCGGCGAACCGAGTCGACATCGATCCCTTTACCGTCATCAATGATTTCAATGAGGATCATGTTGCCCTCATTACTCGCCTTGAGCTGTACCGTGCCCTCTTCCGCCTTGCCCGCCTTGACTCGCTCCTCCGGCTCTTCGACGCCGTGGTCAATGCTGTTACGCACCATGTGGATGAGCGGGTCGAGAAGGTCTTCGATAACCGACTTATCGAGCTCCGTGTCCTCACCCTCGATGTCAAGGACAACCTGCTTCTTCAGGGATTTGGAGAGGTCCCGTACGAGACGCGGAAATCGGGAGAAGATCTGAGAGATCGGCACCATCCGAATCCGCATTACCCCTTCCTGGAGCTCCCCGGTTATCCGCCCAAGGTTCTGGGCGGTCCCGCGAAACTTGTTTACCGTCCCCTTCAGACTGCTCTCCACATCCTCAAAGACACCCGGGAGATCACTGAATCGCTCGGAAAGCTCTCTACGGACCTCCTTTGCTGTCTTGCCCTGCTGCATCTGTTCAAGATAGTCCGGCAAGGCGTCAAAGAGATCCTTCAGCAGTTCCCGGTAGCGCGCCTCGGTTGACTGGACGCTGCTGAGGAGCTCGGAAAACTCGTTGGTTATCTGGTTGAAGGATGCCTTGTTTATGACCGTTTCGCTGACAAGGTTGAGGAGATTGTCTATGCGACTGCTGTCGACTCGAAGCACGCTTCCGAGGGCCCGCTGTTTTTTCGGCTCCTCCCCACCGGGCTTTCGCCCGCTCTTCTGTTCAGGCTCCTCAGCCTCTTCTGTGGCGGATACCTCCGCACGCTCCGACGCGGCTTCCTCTTCCGCCTCCGCACTCTCCTGGGGTTCGGAGCGCGCCTCCTTAGTCCGGACGCTACCTGACTCACCTTCGACGGGGCGAATCTCCACCCCGGTGGTCACCTCGGAAATGTTGAGCTTATCCTCATACTCCCCGGGGTGGCGCTCGGAGGCAACGTAGTAACGTACAACGGGAAAGTAGGTGTCACTGTAGAGCTGGTCAAAGTCGGGCTCTGTTTTAAGAACCCGTGCCTCGCCTTTCAGGGCTGCAAAAAGCTGAATTCCCCCGACGGTGTTCATCGGTCCACTCTCATCAAAGTAGACGACTACCTCGTAGAGCTCCTCCTCCGCTCCCACCGACTCCCTGAGCTCAAGGATTTCATACTCCGAAAGAGCGGTTGCCTTTCCTCGGGTCTGTTTCTCCTCTCCCCCGGCTTTTTCTGCTCCCGACGTCCCGGAAGCGTCTTTCTCCCCCCCTGAGCTTTCCGCCTTCAAAATCCTCTTGAGGGCCGCCTCAATATCCTCGGTGTCCCCGTCGTAGCTCGCGCCGCTCTTGCGGGCATCGAGCATATCCTTTACCACATCGATCGACTGGAGGAGGATGTCCACAACATCACCGCTGACCGCAACAACTCCCTTTCTGATCTCATCGAGCACGTCCTCTACAAGGTGGGTAAAGTGGGACAGTTCGTTCATCTGAACCGTCGCCGAACCCCCTTTGAGGGTGTGGGCAGCGCGAAAAATCTCGTCCACTGCGTCCTGATTGTTGGGATCGTTTTCGAGGACCAGAACGTTACTCTCTAGGGTTTCAACCTGAAGCTCAGCCTCAACGAAGAAATCCTTCAAAAGCTCCTCGTTATTTGGATCGAGGTAGTCACTCATCTGCGGTATTTTCCTGTATTTGTCATGCCCCGTCAACTAAGAAGCAAAGAAAAGGGCCTACCCCAAATGAGGAAGGCCCTATCAATCCCAGGTAATCAACTCGGCGGACTACTCGTCTCCGTTCTCGCCGTTCTCGCCGTTCATATCCTCGGGGCTGTGCATCTTGCGCTGCTCGAGGTAGCGAAGCACCTGAATGTTACCAAGATTACGAAGCTCCGCGTCCCGGCGTGCAGCCTCCCGGTCCTGCAGAATGCCCCAGACCTGCTCGTCGTTGATGTCCCGCTCGAGCTGGAGCACAGCCCGGTCGTAGGTGAGGCTGATGTCCCGGATGTAGGTGACAAAGTCTCCGCCCTCCATCGAGGCGTCCCTGTACACCCGGATACCGACCAGTCGGCGCATCGGAGCGAGATTCGGGTAGAGGGGCAAGGAGCGAAGCTCTCGGTTACGAACGTCGTTGATGTAGTTCGGGTTCATCCAGGTGAGATCCCGCCATCCATCAAAGTCGAGGTACCCCATGAAGATCTCACGCTCCTCGTTGTTCTCGTCCATCATCACGATGGAAAGACCGTGGGGAAAGTTGAGACCGTTGACCGTTACGGTCACCGACCGAAGGACGCCCACATTCTTGACGACCCCATAGTTGTCAAACTTTCGGCCCGCCCCCTCCTCGTCCTGAGGAACGGTGAGGGAACCGTCGTCATCGATCTCGGTGGTGTCTGCGTATGCGGGGATCTCGAAGGGAGGAGTGATGAGGGCCCAGCCGTTGTGCGGCTCCTCGGGGAAAAAGACCCGGGCACCCATAACCGTATCGCCGCCGTACTCGGAGGCTCCCTCTCGTACCGGGGCCAACCGAACCTCGGAGTTGGAAACGGTAGTCACGTTCTCGGACGAGGACGAAAGGTTGACCTCCCAGTCGGGGATCGCCAACGAGATCTTCATTTCCGCTCTCTCTTCATCGGTGTAACTCGAACCGGCGGCCCGGCTGAAATCCACGATCGTCTGGCTGTTATGCTGCGGATCGTCTGCCGGCCAGTCGGGAGTGAGCTGCGTGAAGTCGATCAGGGTCGCTTCCTCGGCCAGTACAGTTCCGGTCAAGAGTACAAGAGCTATAAGCGCCAGAATGAAGGAACGTCTCATCCAAGTCTCCTTTGTACGAATCGCCATTGTTTTGCAGAAAATACTCTGTTTTTCATTATACGTATACCAACCCCTTTGTCAACGATTTATCCCTATTCTGGAGATACCGAACAGCGGCTCACCGGGCAGCTGACCCGCAACCGTGACCGTCACAGACCTGAGATAGGGAAAGTTATACTCTATATTGTAGCGCGTCATTTCGAGAACGTCATCAAAGGAGAGGTTCCCCTGCTCCTCCACGGCAAGAATTTCCGGGGAAAAATCAACGTAGAGCTCCCGATCCCGAAGCATGAGGAGCGCCACCTCCGTATCCTCCGGGACAATTCGTACCGCCCCGAGGGTATTGGGCCCGAGGATCAGCTCCTCGAGAAACAGGCCGATCTGTGCCTCCCTTCCACCTCCCGCCGGCAGGAGGTGCTCCTCTCCTCCGAGCTCTCCTGTCACGCCGTTGGGAAAAAAGAGAACCCGACGACTCTGTTGAGGGGGAAAAAGAAAGATCGAGATGAGGGAGATCAGGAGGGCGGCGCCGAGCAGAATCGCGCCAAGGGTAGTGTTGCGATTATCGAGGGGAGTCATTCACTCTCTTCCGTAGGTTTCAAAGCTTTGAACAAAGTTCGTCAGCCCAGTATAGATACCGTTTACCAGCTTGTTCAAGTACGCCTCATCCCGGAGGCGCAGAAACTCCCCCTGGTTGGTGACAAAGCCGAGTTCGACGAGGACCGAAGGCATCCGTGCGTTGCGGACCACGTACCAGGACTCCTCCTTCAAACCGCGGTTCGGGGAGAGTGAGCCGACCTCAGCCTCGAGGCCGGCGAGGATGTTTCGGCCGAGGAGAATACTCTCGAGGGTGACCTCCTCCTCCCGGATCGTGTTGAGGATGGTGAGAACTTCGGGGTCGTTAACACCAATCCTGTCGGGGTTTATGAGGTTGCCCCGCCGGTATTCCGGAGGGAGATACCAGACTTCGAACCCGTCTGCCCGGCTGTTGAGGGAGGCGTTGGCGTGGATCGAAATAAAAATGACCGTCTCATCCGGTTCAACCTCGAGTGCGTTGGCCCTCCGGGTGCGCTCCTCGAGGGTGAGGTAGACGTCGGTATCCCGGGACATGATCACCTGCTTCTCCGGGTACCTGCGGCGCAGCTGATCCCGCAGGCGGAGGGCGGCATCGAGAACGAGGTCCTTCTCCTGGAGGAGAACAGGAGCGCCGTCTATGGTGTGCCGTCCGATGGTTCCCGGGTCTCTGCCGCCGTGCCCGGGGTCGATGAAGAAGCCGGCGATTACCCGGCGATCCTCCTCCACCGGCGCCTCGGGAAGCCATCCTGGGAGCTCCTCGATTGCCGCCCTGCTGAGGTGAATCACTCCATCGACCCGACGGAGGGCAGGGTCTGGAAGGGAGTAGAGATTCGAGTAGTTGAGCAGTACCCGCTCCTCCCCGAGGGCAAGGGTAACCGAGGAGGTCCCCCGCCAGATGGTAGCGGAACTGCGCAGAGGGTCCCACTGAAGCTCGAGGTTTTCCTCCCGAAGCACCTCTATCAGGGGACGTCCCGACTCATCAGCGGCGAGAAAGCCGCCGACAAGCAACAGGATGAGGCAAAGCAGCGCGGCCGTCGCTGTTCCTTTCAACCTCTCATCTCCTCCATCCACCTCTCCACGGCTGCCTCTCCCTTTTTCATAAGGGTGTCCCGAATATACAGGAGACCCTGGTTTCCACCAATAGCGAGGACCCTCAGCAAGAGAGAAACCGCAGACTCCTCGAGAGACTCAACCGCTGCCACCCCCCGGGAGAGAAGGGACTGAACCGCCTCCTCCCGGGTAAACCCGGACCAGTGATGGCCTGCCCCCAGCTGCCGGTCACGCCTGTCCACCCGCGCCCTCGGGGCGGCCTCGACTACAGCGGGGTCGAGAAGCAGAAGACCGGAGTTGCGACACCGCCTCGCCCACGCTCTGAGCTCCTTCTCTCGCAGCCGGGCAGCCGGCACGGGGAGAGGAAGGAGCTCGGGATAGTGGTACCAGCTCACCTCGCCTCGCCGGCTGAAGAGGTAGGAATCGGTCTCGCCGCGGGACGGCTCGAGTCGCACCGTGAGGCTACGAAGCGCCTCAGCCGCTTCCCTGCACGCCTCAAGCCGGGTCACTCCGGTAACAATGAGGTTGCCGCACTTTTCAGTGTTGTTTCGCGGCGGCGCGAGCGCGTCTGCAGGAGCAACCCGGAGAAACAGCTCCCGGACAGAGGTTCGAGCCGTGAGCGCATCGGCTCCCTCGATCTCCCGGAGGGTGCCGGGGATGGAGATAAAGGCGCGCTCCGCGGTTGTGTGATGTCGCTTCGGGATGAGAAGCGTGCGGGGATCCTCCCCGAGGGCGAGGCGGATGCCCGCCTCGGTAAGCTCTACCCCCGTGGCGAGAGGGTAGGTCCAGCCGGACATGTACCCCCCGGAGAGCCTCGCGGCGATCTCCCCAACCACGGCGCCTCCCTCCTCCCGGATAAAAACGTCCCCCTTCGCCGCGCCGTTGTCTATACCGAGGGCGCGCACGCCGGCACGGAATGTCTCGAGAAGAAGCTCCTCCTCTTCTCGCTCCAGAAGGGCGGGGATGGTGTGGCCCATCTCTATGAAGTACGGGTCGAAGTAGATGTGCCGGTCGGCAATCCCGGTAATGGTGATCTCTCCGCGATAGACCAGGGCGTCGATACTGAACTCCCGCCCTTCGATCCACTCCTCGTAGACCACCTCGCCTCCCCTCGCCCAGGCCATCGCGCTCTCCACCGCCTCCATCGCCTCATCCGCGCCGGCGACGCGGCGAACGCCCCGGGCACCCATGTTATCCGCCGGTTTGGCGACCGCCGGCACCCCAACCGAGGCAACCGCCCGGCTCACCTGCTCCTCGAGGGGTCCGCCCCCCCGGATGACCGCGAAGGCCGGGGAGCTCACCCCCGCCTCGGCAAAGCGGCGGCGCATGCTGCTCTTCCGGGAGGCGTCGAGGGCTACCTCCCGGGGCACGCCGGGCAGCCCGAGCGCTTCGGCCACCCTGGCGACGGAGAGGGAGAAGTCGGTTCCCGCGGTAAAGACAGCCCGGAGGTGGGGGATCGATCGCGCGAGGCGTATAATCGACTCCGGGTCCCGCAGATCGATCGCCTCGAAATGGTCGGCCAGGGGGACTCCCGGAGCCTCCGGGTTCGCGTCCACAACCCAGAGGGTCAGACCGATCCGTTTTGCCGCCTCCATCGCGGGTATCTGCATTGTCCCGGCTCCGAGAAGGAGCAGCGCCCCCTCACCCATCCGCGCCATCCCTCCGGCGTCGGCAGTAACACTCGAAGGTGTCTCCGAGGCCGCGAAGTTTGCTCTTAGCCCGCAGCAGCGGGGTGGCGAGAGTCCGAAGCATCGGTGAGGAGCTCTCACGAATAAGGGGAAAGCGCTCGGGGTGGTGGCCGGTGACCCTGACCCGCTCAACCTCGAAGCCAAAGGGTTCGAGAACAGCCGAGAGGCGAGTCGGCTCCCAGATCGTGAGATGATCCTCCGGGGATCGGCGCAGGAAATCCTCCCGGTTTGTTGTTGCGCTCACCCCCTCGCCGTTCGGCGTTGAGAAGGCGAATACGCCCCCGGGGAGGAGAAGCTCGGCAACCCGGGATAACAGGGAGGGGAGGTCGGGAATATGTTCGATAACGTACCACATCGTGATCACCTCAAACCTCCTGTGACCGAAGGTGGCGAGAGGGTCGAGCTCCTCGAGGGTGGTGCGGGAGGCGGGGTATCCGAGGGTATCGGTGACATACGCTACCGCCTGTTCGGCCACGTCGATTCCGAAGGGGAGGTAGCCTGCCTCCTCGGCCGCCTTCAGAAACGGGCCGTAGGCGCAGCCGACATCGAGCAGCCGTCGGCCGGTTCCCCTCTCCTTCTTCTCCCTTTTCTTGTCTCTCTCGAGTTTCCGGATCAACCTCAACCGTCCCACCCCGGTTCGTCGGATTCCCTCGAAATCCTCGAGGTAGGTGCGCCCGTACTGCCGTCGATACTCCTCGAAGAAGTAGCGCTCCTCATAGCGTATCGAGGGGGAGCGAAAGCGGCGCATGTAGAGCAGCCCTGAGCTGCTGCATCGGTAGTAGCTGCGGTCCGGCAGGCGAAAGACCACCGGGTCGAGCCTTCCCTCCCCCGGAAAGAGCGGATTGCGGTAGCCGGGAGGGACGAGGGAATCAAGCTCAGAGGAGAGGTCCCTCCGCTTCTGCGGAGCGGCCCGACGGCAGCGCTCCACGCTCTCCCGGGGGTCGACTACGATCCGTCCGAGCTCCGGGGCGATATCCTCGATATCGAGGCCCCGGGTGCAGTCGAGGTCGAGGGCCTCGGCGAGAGCACGATGGTAGTCGCTCACCGGCAGGGCGAGCACCGGCACCCGGGCGTAGAGCGCCTCGAAGAGGGTCATGCCGTAGTGCAGAATCACCAGATCGAAGCCGGCAAGCTCCTCCCGCAAGGGGGGTTGACCGGAAGCGGTATCCGCCCCGACGGCGTGGATCCTTCCTCCCTCGGTGTAGAAAAACCGAAGCTCTCCGAACAGTTCGGCGAGTTCTCCGGCGAGGCGAGGGGCAAGTCCGGAGGCGTCTTCTCCTCCCAGGGTGACGAGAACCCGAAGGATGTGCTCAGGCCACTGTTCCCGACGCCGGGCGGGGAGGTTCAGGTAGCCGGGAGAGGAGAGGTTTGGACAGCTCTCGCCCGGAAGCCGGGGCAGGGCGTGGATTGTCACATCGAGGAACTCCTCTCCCCCTCCCCCGGTGTCGATGCCGACCCGCAGGGGCGCCCCGGCGGCGAGGCTGAGCTCCTGCTCCCCCAACTCCTGCTGGTCAAAGACCACCAGCTCCACCTCTCCGGCGCTGATAGCGCTGCGCACCGCCTCGGGGGTGTCGAGAAAGCGGTACTCCTCGAGGGCCTCCACCGACGCCCCCGCCTGGACGAGGGCATTGAAGCGGCCAAGCTCCCCGGGGCCGCCTTCGACCGGGAGGTAGAGCCGCCCTTGCCGACCGGATGAGGTCATCAGTTCAAGGGACCTTCTCAAATGGCCGCTGCCGCGGCCCTCTCTGCGTTCCGGCAGGAACAGGGAGATCCGCATGCCGGTCAGCAGCGGCAGACCAACAGCCGTTCGAGCTCCCCGATCACCTCTTCAACCTCCAGGGGAACGCCGCGGTACCTGCGCCGATAGACCTCCTCGATGATCCTGTAGTCCTCTTCGGTGTCCAGGGTGATTCGTCCCTTCTCCATCCGCGCCTCCCGGGGCGCCGGTCGCCGGTCAACGAGATAGGCGTCCCGATTACGGTAGATATGGAGGGTGACGTGCTCCCGCTCATCGGCGAGGACCGCCTCCCGGTGGGAACGCAGGAGCGCCTTCGCACTGAGCACCTCCACCCCCGTGCCGAGGGGAAGCTGATCAAAACCCGCGAGGTCTGCGCCGGAGGCGTGACGCAGCTTGATCGCCTCGAGGCACATCCTTGCGGAGACCGCGGGGTTGTCGCCGGTCGCCCGCACAACTACCGGAGCACCGGTGACCTCGGCCATCCGGGCGTAACGGCCGAGAACATCCTGGGGATCACCCACGAGGAGGGAAAACCCGTAACGCTCCCCGAGGGGCGCGAGAACCGGGGCGCTCTCCTCGTCGGTGAGGATATAGCGGTGCTCTATCCCGGTCGCCGCGAGGGCGTCCATTGCGTGTTCGATCACCAGCTTTCCCTCGAGCGGCAGCAACGCCTTTCGGGGAAGTCGGCTCGAGTCGAGACGGACCTGTAAACCGACGGCAACATCTCTCATCTGCTCTCATCCTCCGGGTTCCACTGGTCTACAAGACTTCTCGCGTCGCGACCGAAGCGCTCACTGTTCTTATCGACCCACCGGTCGGTCTCCTTGAACAGTCGCCGGGCGGCGGAGAGGCTCACCCCGGTACGCAGGAGGAAGGAGAGAAACTTCCGCCTCGGAAGTCGAGCCCCGCTGCCCTCAACCCGGGGCAGCAGATTCCGCAGGAAGAACCGAGGGTAGCTCGTCGCGTCGGCGGTCTGGTCCTCCGGCTCGGTCCTGCTTGCGTAGGTCGCCCGAAGCATGGTGCTGCCCCGGATTACCTCCGACCACATATGCGCGCGGAAGCCGAAGTCCATGAGCTGCCAGAAGCGGCCTGGTATCTCCTCTGCGAAGCCGCCGATCGATTGAAACCGACGCAGATTGTAGACGCCGACGAAATCGTAGGGATAGAGGCTTCTCATACCGTCCCGTTGCGGCGGCAGGGTGAGCACCCGCAATCCTCCCCGGTGGAATCCCGGAGTAATGAGGGTCGGCATTACCTCCCCCCGCTCGCTTCGGAGGGTGGGCACCACGCAGAGCTCACCTTCCTCCTCGAGCCGCGCCATGAGCCGTGGCGGCACCGCCTGGAGTTCCATGTTGTGCCAGGCGGCGTAGAAGTGATCGGTTCTGCACTCCCGGGCGGCGAGGTTTACCTGCACTCCCGGGGAGAGCTCGCTCTCGAGGAGGAGAAAACGGGTCCGGGGAAAGCTCCTCGCGAGAGCCTCGACGTTGTAGCTCCGCTCCCGCCCCTCCACCGAGATGATCTCCCCGAAGCCGAGGGCCTCGACCCGGGCGAGAAACTCCTCCCGCAGGTACTTTCCGCCCCGGTTGAGAAGAACCAGGGTGATACTCCCTCTTCCGGGCCCCTGGGCGCTACCGCCGACAACGGTGTAGGGCTTCTCAGGCGTTGAAGCTGTAGTACTCATCGCAGGCTCCGCAGATGTCGGGATACTCTCCCCGGTTGTGGCTTTCAAACAGCTGTGCCCCCCGATTCCAGACCGTCTCGAGAGACTCCTCAAAGAGATTTCCGAAGTGCGACGCTCCGTTGAGATCCTCCTGACAACGCGGCACCCGGCCGTCGACCAGGACGGTGAGATCCCGCTGCAGGCGCCAGCAGGGAAACCGGCGCAGGGGAGAGAGGTCTGTAACCCGCCGGTCGCTCAGAGTCCCGCAGTAATGGTTGTACTTCTGAATGATCGGATTGTCCTCTTTCCATGCCGCGTAGAACTCTTCGAGGGTCTCCTGGTACTCCCTGAGCCGGGTCGCCTGGACGTAGGTTGCCTCGGGGTGAGCGCGGCGCATCCTGTTTGCAAAGGCAACAGCCTCCTCGAACCCGTCACCCCGGAGACTCCGGTACGCCTCACGACTCGCAGCGTCGAGGAGCACGATCAAGGTTGTCCGGCGCAGCTCACCGTCGGCGAGGGCATCTACCGCCTCCTGCCTCCAGCCGACCCCTGAGGTCTCCAGGTAGAGGGCGAGGTTCCCACGAGCTTCGACCTCCCTGATCAGATCGAGGATACGGGGATGGAGGCCCGGCTCACCCCGATAGCCGATGCTCACCGTCGCCTCGGGAGAGAACTCCTCGAGCTGGTCGAGGAGGCGTTTGAACTCCTCCACGCCGATATCCCTCGGCTCCTCGTCCTTCTGGAGATCCCAGAAGGGCTCATAGGAAACCTTCTGGGAGAGTCGATTGGTGACCTGGAGGTTCAGGTAGAACGGAAGGGTACGAAGGAGCGTGCGCTCCTCGGGCAGGCGGGCGAGAATTACCGACTCGCTGTCAATGCCCTCCTCGAGAAGACGGCGACAGAGCAGATAGTTACCCCGGCTGTCGCAGGTGAGGCTCGCTCGCAGCAGCCTCAGGTCCACTTCGGCGATCTCTGTTTCCAGGTCAAAGGCGTTTATGTCGTGCTGAATCAGGCGAAAGAGAAAGTCCCTGCCCGGAGCCTCGGGCCGCTCCCTCTGGAGGGAGCGGAGTACCGGAAGTATCCGGGGGTCGAGGATCTCCGGCGCCACCCCCTCGGGGTAGCCGTCGGCAAAGGTGTACTCCGTCTGATACCGTTCGGTGAGCTCGAGAAGCCTTGCGGTGACGCTTAGCTGCAGGAGCGGCTCGTCGAGGGCGTAGTAGACGAGGCGATCCGCCCCGCGACTCTCCTCCTCGAGGAGGGCGAGTAACGTTTCCCCGTCCCAGGATTGCCCTTCGACCCGGCGCCACCCCCGGGGGAGGCTGAGCTTGAGTTCTTTGCGTGCCAGGAGAATACGCGCCTCCCCCTCGAGGCTGGATCCAAACTCCAGCGCGCGATCGGCGGCGCTCGATCCATTGACCAGGGGTAGCAGGGCGTACTCCCCGGCGGCGGTGGCATCACATACGATGAGTCTTCCCATTGCTATACATCTCGACAGAACTTGAGCATACCATAAGTCGCGTAGTACCCTCAAAGGGCGCTATGGAAACCGGCACTGATCTACTCACCGTATCCGAGCTTACCGCCCGACTCAAGGAGAGCATCGAGGCTCGGTTTCCCACGGTACGCCTCGAGGGGGAGATCTCCAACTTCAAGCGTGCCGAAAGCGGCCACTGGTACTTTTCCCTCAAGGACGCCCACGCCCTGCTCAACGCGGTTATGTTTCGAGGGGACAACGGGCGGGTGGAGTTTCTGCCGAGAGACGGCGACCAGGTCGAGGTGACCGGCTCCATCACCATCTACGAGAAGCAGGGGCGCTATCAGATAGTGTGTCGTTCCATGCGCAGTGCCGGCCTCGGTGCGATTCTCGCCCGCCTCGAGGAGCTCAAGGTGAGACTCGCCGCGCAGGGGCTCTTTGACCCGGAGCGTAAGGTGCCGATTCCGGCGCTGCCGAGGCGGGTCGGGGTGATTACCTCCCCGACCGGCGCGGCGATCAGAGACATTCTCAATGTTCTAGGCAGGCGAAACGCCGGAATCCGGGTGATCGTCTTTCCTGCGCCGGTCCAGGGGAGTGAGGCGCCCCGCCGGCTTGCCGCCCAGGTGCGCCGGGCGGACAGGCTCAAACTGGTAGACGTGCTGATCATCGGCCGGGGAGGCGGCTCCCTCGAAGATCTCCTCGCCTTCTCCTCGGAAGAGGTAGTCCGGGCGGTGGCGGAGTGCGAAACGCCGATCATCTCCGCGGTAGGCCATGAGATCGACCACGCCCTCACCGACCTCGCCGCGGACCACCGCTCACCAACCCCCTCGGCGGCGGCCCAGGAGGTTACGGCCAACATCGAGGATCTGCGCCGCCGGGTTCACACCCTCGGTGAGATAATCGTGCACTCCTTTGTCGGCCGGTACCGCCACGCCCGGACGGTCATGGAGCGCTTTACCGCGCGGGAGCTCGGCTACGCCTTCCGCTCCATCCTGCAGCCGGCCTACCAGCGTCTCGATGACGCCACCGAGGGGCTCCTGCGCACCATGCGGGAGCGTCTGTCGGAGTCGAGACGGAGACTCGATCTCGCCCGCACCGGGGTCGAGGGAGCAGACCCTTACTCCATCCTCAACCGGGGCTACGCCATCATCCGGGAGCGGGAAGGCGGGGGCGTGCTCACCGACAGCGACGCCATACGCCTCGCAGGACGGGTTACGGTTCAGATGAAAGACGGGCAGACCCCACTCAGGACGGAGGAGCGTGATGAAGAGCTTTGAACAGCGCCTTGAGCGACTGGAGACGCTGAGCGAGAAGATCCGCAGGGAGGATTGCGGCCTCGAGGAGGCTACAACCTACTTCGAGGAGGGAGTCAAACTAGCCCGGGAGCTGGAAAAGGAGCTCTCCCGGGTTGAAAAGCGGGTGGAAATCCTCGTAAACGAGCCGGATGAGGAGGGGGAGCAGCCGGTGCTTGAGCTCTTTCCGGAGATCAGGGGAGTCGGCGGGGCTCAGGGGGAGGATTCGATCCGATCGAGCAACTCCTCGGAGGGATAGATCCTGCTGCCCGGGGTGATTCCCGCCTCCTCGAAGTATCCCTGGTTTACCTCCAGGGCGTAGCGCACCGGGTTTCGCGACGGTACCGCATCGAGGGAGCGAGGCTCCATGTCGTAGATCTCGAGTATGATCCACTCCGAACTGATGTAGGCGATGGAGAGGGGGATGAGGGTATCCTTCATCCAGAAACTCCTGCGCCGATCCTCCCGGAAGACAAAGAGCATCCCCTTATCCTCCCCGAGGCTTTCGCGAAACATAAGTCCCCGGCTTCTCGCCTCCGGGGTGTCGGCGAGTTCCACCTCCAGGGTGCGGTCTCGGAGACGAAGCTCGTACTCCTCAGCTCCCGCCTCACCGCATCCGACGGTGAAAAGGACAACCAGGATGAGGAGCGGGAGGATTCGTGCCCATGGTACCATCAGAACTGCTCCAGAAAATTGTTTCTGTTCAGCGCCCGGAGAGACTCTTCCATCGCCCCCTCCTCCACCCGACGCCCGAAGGTCTCCCGGTCGATGTATTGAATCGTCAGGGGACGTTGGAGAGCGATCCGGATCTCCTCGTTCTCCCAGACCGCCTGTTGCGGGTTGAGAGACTCCGGTTCCCCATACTTCTGTGAGAGGGTTCGGTAGAGGGTAAAATAGTCGAGTCGCTCCTGGTCGATAAAGAGCGTAATAATATAGAGGAGATCATCGGCGAACTGAAAGGAACCGCGATCCATGAATCCCCTCCCCTCGGTTTCGATCGACTGCTCGAGGTCGAAAGGACGAAGGGAGACATCCGGTCCCCCGCGGTAGTTGAAGTTTCGATCCTCCTCAAGACGCCGGCGCACCTCTTCGAAGGAGAGGCCGAGGGTTATCTCACCAAACCCCCGGGGGAGCGGTTCGCTCCCCTCCGCCTCCTGCTGGGAGAAGAGGTTTTCTGTAGCGACGGCAAGAAGAAGTGCTACTATTATCCATGTGAGACGATTGCGCATCTGTTTTACTATCGGCGTCAACGCCCCGGGAGCCAAGGCTCTCTTGCTGGCGGCGCTCTTTGTTCTACCCGCGGTTCTCGCCGCCGGGGAGGAGCTCGACCTTCCGGAAACCACGGTGCTCATTGTTGAAGTGGAGCCGGAAGAGGCGAGAATCCTGATCGATAACGCTTACGCGGGAACCGGGAGGATAGAGCGCACCGGAGTGCTGCCGGGTTCCTACAAGATCGAGGCGCGCCTCCCTGGGTACTACAGCGAGACCCGCTTTGTCACCCTTCGGGAGGGTAGTCGGACAGAAGTCTCGATTGACCTCGACCAGATCGTCGGGTTTCTCGACGTCCGCAGCCGTCCGGCGGATGCGCTGGTGAGCGTCGGGGAGACGCGGATAGAGTCGTTTCCCGCGGAGCTACCCGTGGGAATCTACGATGTGAGGATTCGCGCCTTCGGATACAGGGAGGTCACGCGCAGGGTGGTAGTGGCCGAAGAGAGGAGAACCACCCTCTCCGTTGAGCTCGATGAGGCGCCCTTCGAGATTCTCCGCTACCAGGTGCGTCGGCCTCGATTCAACCCGAGGAATCCCGGGTCCGTGGGGACGACCGCCGTCGAGTTCGAGGTGAGCGCCCCGGGGAGTGGAGAGGTCGAGGTGGTCGGCCCGGAGGGGGAGGTTATCCTCCGACGGCAACTGGAGGAGTTTACCAGCTGGAACCAGGCGTTTGTCTGGGACGGCAGATCCCCCGGGGGCGCGCCCCTGCCTCAAGGGGTCTACACCATCGCCCTGTACACCCGGGGCCGGAGTCTCGAGGAGAACGGAGAGGTCCTCGCAAGCCGGGCCGCCGAGGTGACCATCGACCCGGGAGTGATCTCCCGGTTTCGCTCGCTCTTCTCTGGTAGCTCAGGGCTGCTCTACCTCCCCCTGGCGGAGCCTGTCGGGGCAGGCACCGCCCAGGTTTCCACCGAGGGGTTTCTGTACAACAGCGCCTCGGACAGCTGGTACTCTCCCCTGGCGATCGGGGCGCGCTTTGCCCTCGGTGCGCCAAGCGAGTTTTCCTTCACCCTCGCGCCCCTGCTAAGCTCCCGGGCCGCGGAGAGCCGGGTTGGGCTTACCGGCGCCTTCAGTTGGCGTTACTACACCCTACCGGGGCGTCTCTCCCTCGGCCTGGTCACCCGGGGGGCGATCGACACTCCGGTAAACGGTAGTTTCGGCGGCCGGGATGAGCGTAGCGCGCCCTCCGGCATCTCCCTGCAGAGCCCGGTAACCGTCTACCTCGGGAGGTTTCTCTTCGGGGTGAGCGGGGAGCTGCACGTTGGGATAGACCCTGTGGAGTTCGAAACGGAAGCGGAGGGGGGAGAGCCGTCACTCTGGAGTTATCTGCGAGCCGGGGTGGGATATGACGGAGAGATCCTCTCCCTCGGCCTTTCCGCCGCCCTCCGGAGCGCCCCCCTCGACGAGGAGCTCGACCGCCTCGGCCCGCTCGCCCTCGGATCGGAGGCGCGACTCCTGCTGCCCGAGACGCCTCTGTACATCTCCCTTCTCGCCGCCGGGGACCTCTACCCCCGGGATGAGCGATTTGTTCTGAAAGGAGGCTTCGGGGCGGGGGTCCTCTTTTAGAGGCGCATGTAGATGACTGAAAGCAGGATAAAGCTCAGGACCAGAAAGATGAGGATCATCGGAAAGAGCCACCACGGCCGTTCCCGCCGTCTACCGACCCCGCCGCGGCGAGGAGTCCGAGAGGTATGCTCAGCCATCGGGAACGAGCCGCCCTCCTCCCGCCTCGGAGAGGAGATTCGGCCGAGGTAGCCACAGACCGGACAGCCCTGGGAAAACTCATGCGCCTTTCCGGTGTAACTGCAGCGCGGACAGCGGACATTGGTGAAAAAGGCGCCGCATCCGGGACACACCTTTGCGGTCGGTTTGACCTGTTCACCGCAGTTCTCGCAGAAAAAGCGTCGCCCCTGCATCAGTCGAGGAGGTCCGAGAGCTCAACCCGGGTGACAGGAAACTCCTCGTACCAGGAGTCGCCTTCGACCACCGTGGAGATGACCGCAAACCGTAGCTCGTCGAGCAGCTCCCCCTCCCCGGGGATACGCAGCTCTCCCTCGAGGGAGCTCCCCCGGCGAAGGAGGTTTCCGACTCGGATCGCCCTGCCCCCGGGCAGATAGAGGGTCGCTCCGGAGCTCTCCGGGGCGGGAGTGAGAAGAATCGTCGCTATCGCAGCCTCGGAGGAGTCGCCGTAGAGATAGAGGTAGAGGTCGGTCTCCGGTGCGGGGGGCTGCGGATAGGAGAGGTAGACGTAGAGCGCCTGCACCCCGGGGCGAACCTTTATCTCTTCGAGGAGGCTGCCCGGGGTACTCCAGAGGGTGGACTCGGACAGCGGTAGTTGCTCCCGACGGCCCCGCTCTTCCCGGATAAAGCTCCCCGGCTCTCCCCCCGGGGAAAAACGGGAAATCAGCGGTTCCCGTTCCCAGTCGGCGAAGCGCCCGTCGAGGAGGATCGAGTCCGGGGGAGAAGGCAAACGTGATGCCGCCACGGAGCGGCCCTGTCCTTCTCGCTCCACGAGGGTGGCCCCGGAGGAGACGGTTGCGAGACCCCAGACCGACTCCTGCGGGTCCACCAGGTAGCCTGCCATGGAAAGACCAGGAGCAATCGTTCGCTCTCCCCCGGAAGGGATAAAGTCGAGGCTCGAGACACGCTCTTCCATAAAGGCGGCCGGATCCCTCCGCCAGAGCTCCTGCCCCTGCGAGAGCCACCCCTCCTCATCGAGGGTGACGTAGACGAAAAGCTCTCCTGTCGGGTTGGCGACCCTCCGGCCGCCCGCCTCCTGGGCGAACAGCGGGGAGACCAGGAGTAGAGCGAAGAGCATCGCCACTGCCCGGGCGAGGGGGGCAACCGAGGGCCGCCGAGGGTTACTTCTTTCTGATGGCGAGTATGGTGAGGTCGTCATACTGCTCGTCCTCCTTGAGATGGCTGAAGACCCGGTACTCCGACTGCTCATTCTCCTCGAGGGGGTGATGGAAGTACCGGTCGTAGGCGGGAAAGTGCTTTTTGAGAAACTCGTCGATCTTTTTGTCAACCTGGACCCGGTCATCCGGTCCCGCCTTGGGATCGGGAATGAGACGGAACACCTTCTCCACCGAGACGATCGCGAGGACCGTGTCCTCGGCATTTACACTGCAGCTTGAGAAATCAAAAGCGAGCTCCCCCTCCGGGCTCAGCGCCTTGGTAAGGAGAAAAACGGTGCGATTCTGGACCGCCTCGGCGATCTGGTGGATCCGCGGGTTTGTAACCTCCTCCTTCCAGATGCCGTCCTCGATCTGCAGCCCCTCGAACCGGGGGTCCTTGTTCTCCTCCTGGGAATCCTCATCCGCCGCCAGGGGGGCGTAGGAGGCGTCCCGGACGAGTCGCTTCGCCTCTTCGAGACCGTCGGTAAAGAGAAGAAAAATATCCCCGGCTTTGAGAACCCGCATCTCCTGAGGAAAGCCGTTGGGCGCCATATCCGAGGGGAAGACCCCCGCCGCGGGGGTACTGGCGAGAGACTCCTGGACGACCCGGTTCTCCCCCTTTCGGTAGATGTGGATCTGGTTGTCCCCGGCGTTGGACAGGTAGCACGCCCCCTTCTCCACGTCGATGATCCCGATCGTAAAGGCGGCGAACCGTCCCTGGAACTCCCGCTCCGCAACAAGATCGTTAATGGTTGATACAAGCTGCTCGAGCTTCAGTCCGGAACGTTCCATCGTCCAGCTCTTGAAGTAGTTGAGAAAGATTGTCGCGACCTGAACCATGATGAGCGCCGCGGGCACTCCCTTACCCGCTACGTCACACTTGATTACCGCGTAGTAGCGCCCGCCCTGGAGAGGCTCGTAGGCGAAGTAATCCCCGGAAACACCCTTTGCTCCCTCGTAGTAGCCGTACATCTCGATGTGATCGTTTTCGACGCTCCCGGTAGTGAGCTTTCGCCCCTCCTTTTTCTCGAGGGGAATAAACATCTTCTGGGTGTTCTTACCGACGATAAGGTCCTTGTTTGCCTCAGCCGCCTTTACAAGCCCCGCGGTCATCGTGTTGACCGCCTCTGCGAGGAGGGAAAGCTCGTCCCGGGATCGGATGTCGATGATGTGGCCCTTCAGCTGCGCCTTGTCCTCGGTATCCCTGATTGTCTCAACTCCCGCCACGAGGCGGCGAATCGGATTTACGACGATAGTAGCCAGGAGAAACGCTCCAGCAACCCCCGCGACCACCGCGAGGACGGCGATAATGCTGGTTGTGATGATGAGGTCCCGTCTTGTATCGGCGATCTCCTGGAGAATAAGCTGGGTGGAGATCCCGATGCGCACGGTGCCCCGGTAGAACTCCTCGAACCCCGCCTCGCTACCCGGAGGAATAAAGAGGATCGGACGGTAGAAGGTGTAATCGGTATTTTCGACATCGAGCTCCTCGGGGTTGAACGGAGGGGAGCTGCGGGTCTCACCGGCGATCTCGTTGAGGGCGCTCCGGGCGCGGTTCTCCAGGTCGATCCTGACCTGGTCGAGCTGCTCCGCGGCCGCCTCGTCTACTTCGACCCCCTCCTGCACCGCCTCCTGGATGAGTCTCTGGGTCTGCTGGTTCACCTCCTCGATCTGGGCGGGAATCTCTCCAACCTCCTCGATCGCCTCGGCGTTTAGTTGCTCCCTGAGCTCATCGAGGGTCTCGCTCAGAGGATCCTCGATGCGGGAAACCCCGGAGATGAACTCATCGGTATTCAGGGAGCGCTCCTGATCCGGGAGCTCCTCCCTCTCGGTGTCGGGATTCAGGAGCAGCGGGTCGTTGGTACCGTAGACTACGTCAATTTCCTCGTTTTGCTGATCGAGCCCGGTAATGGTGATAAAACGAGCCTCGGGCATCGCCTCGCTCTGGTTCGGAAGTGCCTGGAGCTCCCCGGTGTTCTCCTGGGGGTTCTCGAGAAACTGCTGCGCGCTTGTGGAAACGCCCTGGACGAGAACCTCCACCCGCTCCTGTAGTCCGCTTGTGAGGATGCGCTCCTGACGCTCAAGCACCGAGCGGCCGAGAAAGACCGCCACCAGGACGACAACGCTGATGACAAGGAGCACAACAAAGAAGGCAAACTTGACCCTCAGGCCGAATCCTTTTACCCGAAGCTGCTGCGCTCGCTCCTTTTTTGATTTCTCGTCCACGTGGTCCCCCGTTATGAGTGCCTGCGCCTCCCGGCGCAGTACGATTCCTTCCCGCGTAATCGCGGCGATCCGGAGTGATGAGAAAACTATCGTCGCCACCGCCGTTACAACGACAGTCCAGAAGGCGAGGGCGTTTCCGGTCAGGATGAAACGTCCCCGCTCCCCGACTTCGTAGGTTGGCGCGTAGCGCACGGTGTAGTCACCGAACTTGATGATACCCGTTGCCTCGAAGGCGAGGCGTTGGGGCGCAAAGTAGAGTCCCCGCTCCGGATGGCGCAGTCCGAGTCGGTACTCCCCGGTCGGGATACGCTCAACCATCGGCCCGGCGATGGTCCTGTTGTCGACAACCTCAAAACCGCTCTCGCCGGGAGCAAAGGTGTACTGATACGGCTCCGACCCGTCCTCGTCGAGGAGCACCTCGTTGATTGTACCGTTGGCGGTAAATCCGCGGCCGAGAACCTCGAGGCTGTAGCGGCCGAGGCGGTCCTGAGCAACGTTGACCGAGAAGACCAGGGTCTCCGGAACGTATTTGTTGAGCCGGAACAGGAGTGTCCTCGCCTCGCCGACGTTGCCTACGGTGTCCACCGGCGCTACCGTGAGAGCCCAGACGCCGTCGTCCAGGTTCCGGCGGGTCACCCGGGCAACAGTTGTGTCGATCGGCGGGGAGGGAGCGGGCAGATCGAGCTGATCCTCCTCCACCTGCCGGGGAGCGTCGCTGACAAAGCTCACCCTGGTTGTGTAGCCTGCGACGTCCTGTTCGGGAGGTGGGTCCCAGCTCAGATCGAAGGTATTGGAAACAAGATACCCGTCCTCGTCGACGGGAGGTCGGGGAAAGGTTACCGGTGAGGGAGGAGTGGTGTCGAGAATGTAGGAGATCGTCGCAGGCTCGGACCAGTTGCCGGCGAAATCCGTCGTCCTGACCCTGAGATACCAGGGACCATCCTCATCGGCGGTCACAACGACCTGTCGGTTTGGAACAAGCTGGTCCACCTCTCGATCAACCGGAGCGTCTGGGTCCTGACTCCAGTTGAAGCTGTAACCCCGGATACCCGAGGGGTCGACCGGATCGGTTATGGAGACCACAGCGCGCTGCTCGGACGACCGTGCGCCGGCGAGGAAGTTCTGCCCCCCCAGTCTCGGGGGGGCGACACGCTGGTCCGGCTCGAGATAGGTGAGGCTGCTTCCTTGCGCTTCTCCCTCCTGCCAGAGCAGGTGGAGGCGATCCCGGTGAACCGAGGCGGCGGGAAAAGTCGCTTCCGCCCCGTCCTCGGAGAGTGTGCGACGCTCCCACCGGATCCCCTCTCTCCGGGCGAGTATCACCCGGCTGCGACCGCCGGGATTGGTAAACCAGAGCAGGTAGACCTCCCCTTCGAAGGGGAGGATCTTCGGGAAGTTGGCACTCTCGATTCTGTTGGTCACCTCGTCCCGGGCGCCCCGGGGCTCACCCTCCTCGTCGTACTCCGCGTAGTATATCTGGCGGTTGCCGCCCTCGAAACGACGCTCCCAGGTCAGCGCGAGCCGACCGTCGGGAGAGACCTCCAGAAAGGGGCGTTGGTTATCGTAGATGTCCGGGTCGTCGGTCTCGGTGAGGTCGGTAAAGGTTGTCAGCCGCACCGGCTCGGACCAGCTGCGCCCGTCGTCTTCGCTCCACTTGAGGTAGAGCTGATAGGTCGCCCGGGCCTCGAGGTTTAACCCCTGAAAGACGACAAACTCCCGCTCTCCCAGGGTGGTGTGGGAGGGCAAGAAGGTGAGACCGATCTCCTCATCCTCCTCGAGGCGCTCGAGGGGTGTCCAGTCACTGCCGTCCTCCGAGCGGCTTACAAGAATTGCCTGGGTTACACCGACATTCTGGTTAACAAAGAGCAGAAAGGAGCCCGCCCCGGTCTCCACTATCCGGGGGGCGACGTTTGTCACCTCCGTGTCGATCGTGGCGACTCGGGAAAACTCCCGGGACCCCGCCGGGGCACGATAGATGTGGGTAGTCTGGGGGGAGGCGACGACGGCGACGTAGATGTCCCCGGCTGAGGAGAGTACGGCGGTGTACAGAAGCGGTATGATACCTTCGGCCTCAACCTCGAAGGGACCAGCCACCTCGAAGGGCTGCGAGAAACGTTCCCCGGTTTCACTTGTCCGGGCCGTGAGAAACACCTCCCGGACATCTCCGGCTTCCCGGACATCCTGATAGATCAGGATGAGCCGCGATCCGTCGGAAAGAAGCTCAGGGAAGCGGGCGTCCGCGGGAATCTCGCTGCGAGGCAGCTCAAAAAACGGCGCTTGGGCAGGAAGGGTTGAGGCGAGGAGCGTGAGAAGGACGAACAAGCATACTCTTAGGCGGTCCATTAAATCCCGAGGCGTAGCGCTATTCTCCTTCTCAGTTCGATCAGCGGAGGATACCCCTGGTTCTGCGGCTCCGCAAGGAGCCGTTCCACGATAGTAAAGGCGCGAGCGATCTGACCCTGAGCAAAGAGGGTCTCTGCGAGGCGATACTGCTGCTCGTCGGCGCTGTCGAGGGCGACTGTCGCCTGACCCCCGAGGCGGATTCTGAGCTGGTCCATGAGGAACTGCGCCTGCTGGTTATCCGGGTTAAGCTCCACCGCCTCCTCGAGAAGGCTCACCGCCACAACCGCCTGATCCCGGTTGCCGGTGTTGGCGAGGTTCCGCGCCTGGGAGAGAAGCTGGTTTGACTCGGCGACCCGCGCCTGGTCGACGGGGTTTTCCCGAAGGCCGAGCTCTATCTCCAGGTCCACGAGCTGCTGTTGCAATCCCGGATAATCGGGATTTATCTCTGCGAGCGCCTCAAGCTCGCCGTAGACCGCCAGGGTATCGCCCTCATCGAGGCGGTCCACCGCGTCCTCGTAGCGCGCCTCGAAGACCTGGGGAAAGTTATCCTCCGCGGTTATCTGCAGGATCCGGAGTTCGAGAATCCGGGCGTTCCAGTTGAGGGGCCTCACAGCGCGAATGTTTCTCAGATTATCGATTGCCCGGTTGAGGAGTCGTTCGCCCTCGTTCTCCTCTCCGGCGCTGAATAACGCTCTACCCTGGCGGAAATCCTGCTGAGCGAGGTTGAGGTAGTTTCCGAGAACCGGAAAGAGCGGGTCTGTCTCGGTGAGCTCCCGCCCCTCCTGGACACTCAAGGCGGCGTTTACCAGGCCCAACAGCCGCTGCACCTCGGTGTTCGGGTCAACGTAAACCTCCCCCCAGAGTTGCTCCGCCTCTACCAGGGCGTCCCTCGCGCCACCGAACTCGTCCTGGCTGTAAAGATCGTCGGCCTCGGTGATCAGCTCCCGAACCTCCGCCACGATGAGCTCGTTCTGCGCCTGCTGGATATCGTTACCGAGGGCAATAACAATCTGGTCGACCTCCTCCCGGAACGCCTCGTCCTCCTGTACCGACAGGGAGTCGTAGTAGGCGTCCCGAGCCTCTTCCCAGAGGTTCCGGGCGGTCTGGACCTGGAGAGCGGAGAGGGCTGCCCTGGTCTCCGCGACCAGTTCGTCTCCCTCCTCCCGGAGCTCCTGCGCCTCGGCGATCTGCGTCTCCATCTCCTCGATTCTGGTCGCGAGGGTTCCTGAGAGGGCGTCGACCTCATCGAGGAGAGAGCGAAGCTCCTCGAGCTGGTCGACCACCGCGTCGGCTTCCCGGATGTATTCGCGCTCCTCCTCGAAACGTGCAAGAAGGGCGGTGACCTGGACAATTATCTCGTCATTGCGGTTATTGAGCTCCAGGTACCCCTCGAGAGCCTGGTCGGGGAAGCGGGAAATGGTTACATCCTCCCCCTCCTCGAGCTCCTCGAGCTGCTCCTCGCTCCCCTCGACCAACTCGGCGAGCCGTGGAAGCTCCTCCTCGATCTCCCGCCTCTCGGAGACGAGGCTCTCTGCGTTGCGGTCGAGAAGCGCCGAGCTGACCCGGACCTCCCCCTCCTCGAAGGCGCCGCGTCGAGCGGAGATCCGGCTGCTTACAGCCTCCGCGGCTAGGGAAGCCCTCGGGGGCAGGGATAGCTCCTCGAGCTGAGCCTGGACCGCCGCAACTTCTGCCCCCCACTCCCCCTCGATGAGGCTTATCGCGTCGACCTCAGCCCGGAGCTCCTCCTTTCGTTCCTCGAGGCCGGCTACAGTTGTCGGAACAGACCCCTGGTCCACCTGAGCTCGCTCGCTCACCCTGGCGACCTCGGAGGAGAACTCGGCGGAGAGCTCCTGCAGGTACGCCTCGAGATAGCGGTCGAGACTCTCCGGTGAGAAGGAGGCGGACGCCTCGGCGACGGTGATCTGCGCCTCGTAGCGCTCCTCCCTCGCCGCGATGAGACGGCTGAGCAGACCAAAGTAGGGAGAGATGGCGGGAAAGCTCTCGGCGGCCTGCTCATACTCCCCTGCCTCAAACTCCGCGACCGCCTCCTCGAGAAGCTCCCGCCCCGCAGCCTCGGCAACCGTGGCGGAACGCTCCACCTCTTGGACGGAAAAGCCGCGAATCGCCGGCAGCAGCCCCTCCTCTTCCCGAAACTCGCTTCTACCACGCATCAGTTGGTCCTGGAAGACGAGGTACCAGTCCACCGGATCGTCGGGAAACTCAAGACGCACCTGCTCCCGCTGCTCCTCAATCGACTGAGCCGCCTCGGCGAGCTGCGTGGAGTAGGAACTAACCTCGGTGAGGGAGGAGATCAGCGGATCGAGGGGAAAGGGGCCCGGCTCTCGAGGGCTGTCGCGGTTTTCCAGGGCGGCGAGAAGCGTTGTGGAGGCCTCGGAGACTGTTCCGGCTATCTCCCTGAAGCCGGCCACAGCCTCATACGCCTCGGACGCCGCCTCTTCTACGCTGTTGCGGAAGATATCGCTGTATCTACGCGCTTCAAAGGTATCGAGCTGTACCTCCTCGAGCTCGAGATAGATGGCCACGGCGTCGAGATAGCGGTCCTCCTCGAGCGCCCGGCGCGCCTCGTTCATCGCCCGTTCAACCCGGTCCCGGTCAAAGGCGAGCTGGGCGATAAAGCGTGCCTGGGCAACCTGCTCCTGGGTTCGGGGGTTGGGCGCCTCGTCGAGGCTCTCCATCCGATCTATGATGTCGAGGGTTGTCTCAATATCCTGGGGATTGTCGATGAGATGGGAGATGAGCTGTTGGAAAAGCTCGTTGTAGCTGCCCCGGCGGCGTCGGATCTCCCTGAGCAGGTCTTCGGCCTCGTGTATCCGTTCAGGCTCCTGGCGTATAGTCTCCTCGATAATCAGGATCGCCTCATTGAGCCGGTTGTCCTCGATAAGCTCTTCCGCCCGGCGTATAGGGTCCTCCTGCCGGCCCGCGGCGTAGACCGGTTGCGAGACGCCCAAAAGGGCGAAAAAGACGATGAGACAGATCCCCGCTCCGGATTGGACGCGCTTTTTCATTGCAGCGTTAGCACTTATCTGCCGACCCGGCTTCACTATTCAATAATCGGCCGTTTCAGGTCAACCGTTGAAAGGTGGCGGTGTAGATAAAGAGGGAGTTCTGGGATATTCTTCTTTAGCAGAAATGCGCCGCGCAGCAGCTGTGCTCCTTGTGAGTCTTCTCTCCCTCGTTTCGCTCCATAGCCAGAGCGCCGAGGACCTCACATGGTGGAGCAGTCTATTTGACACATTCGAAGTAAAAAACACAGGCCTTACGACCTTTCCTACCCTCACGATACCGATGGGCGGGGAGTACGAGGGGATGGGGACCGCCTACGCTGCGGTCTCGAGGGATTCAAGTTACTTCGAGGCAAATCCCGCGGCGAGTTCCACCCTCGCTTACACCGAGCTCTCTCTGTTTCATACCAATCTGATTGCCGACGCGAGTATGGAGGGCATGGTCTACACTATCCGGTACGACGACTTCGGAATCGGCGTGGGCGGCAAGTTTCTCCACGTCCCCTTTACCGAGTACGACGCCTTCGGGGTGCAGGAGCAGGCAATCCGCTTTACGGAGACCGTGGTTGGAGCGAACACGAGCTACAATATCCTCAGCGGCTTCTATTTTTACGGCGTTGCCCTCGGAACGACCGTTAAGGTTGCCTATCGAAACAACCCGATCCGGCCGGATCAGAATCAGACGGGGTTCATGGCCGACTTCGGCGCCCTTACACGCTTCGACTTTTTGAAGCCCTACGCCTCGCGAGACCGAAACGTCTCGGTCGCCGTGACGGTAAACAACCTCGGCCCCCCCGTTGACGGCGAGCCCCTTCCCAGCTCGGCGCGAGCCGGACTCTCCTACTCACCTCTGCGGCCGCTTATCATCTCCACCGAGCTGATATACCCCTTTATCCTCGGCACCGATGACCCCGCCGAGGGGATTGGCGTCGCGGCGGGTAGCGCGGTGCGGGTGACCGATTTTTTCTCCGCCCATACGGGGCTGCTGATTCGCGGCGGCAACCCGAGGATAACCCTCGGCGGCATTGTCGACATTCAGGACGTAACCCTCAACATCAACTATACCCTCGACATGACCACTCAGATCGGCAGCTTTGACCGGTTCAGTCTTCAGGCGAGTTTCAACTTCGGGGATCGCGGACGGGCTGCTCGAGCGGAGCAGGTGGAGGATCTCTATCTCGACTCCCTGGTGGCCTACGCCGCCGGAGACCTCGAGCGTACGATCACCCTGACCCGGCAGGCTCTCGAGCTCGACCCGGATTTCGACCCCGCCGAGGAGACCCTCGAGACCGCGTTGCGCTCTCAGGCGCTCCAACAGGAGATGGAGCAGATCCGTCTCGGGGATGAGGAGATTGGCGCGGAGACGGGTGATGACGAGGAGGATGAGGAACAAGAGGGCGGCGAGTAAGGCGAACGCGCAACTGTGAAAGGTTACACGGTCATACCGAGGCGAGTTCCTGCTTCAGCTCGAGGTATATCAGAACGAGAGGGAGGTCTAAACCGCTTTTTCGGGAGAACTCGAGAACGCCTTTGCCGCTGCCACCCTTCTGAACGCGGCGCACAAGCTGCTTCACTTTCTTGTTGTCCAGAAAGATCTCGAGGGTCTCGAGGAACCGGGTCGCGTCACTTCCATGTTCCGCCCAGAGCGGCTCCGCCCGAACCGCCTGAAACTTCCGGAGGAGCTCCTCCCCCTCGGCGTCGTCGTAACGCTTCAGGGAGCGTTCGAGCTCCTGAACAAAACTGTTCTGGGAGAATACCGCAGCGTCTATTTTGCTTCTCAAGGCGATACGGCGCTTTGAGGCGTCCTCGGAACGCAAATCCCGTTTTCCCATTGCTACGTAGGTTCCGATGCCCGCAAGGAGGGCACCGATCAGTTCGTCAACCATCGGGATGGGATCCCGGATTACCAAAGTCAGGAGAAGGTAGGTCAGAAGAAACACCCCCGCCCCTGAAAGGAACCGCGGCATGAACCGTTTCTCGGCCATCCAGTCCCGGACGTCCTCTTCTATTCTCCGGTACATCTGGTTCCTGAACATCGTCAGGGACTCAACGCGTGGTTCCTGCCCGTAGTAGCCGTGTACCTTAGAGGCGTTGAGAAGCTTGAACGTCGCCCGCTCCCCGTTAAAGGGATGCACGAACAGCGAGTTTTCATTTGCCCGCGTTAGATGGTAAAGACTCACCTC
>JBKHDM010000013.1:0-48081 GCA_046541355.1 Spirochaetaceae bacterium | reverse complement strand
CTACCTCCACGGCGTCCACGCTCCGGGCCGCCAGGAGCGCCGGGAGGCGTACCGGGCGATCCATCACCTCCTTCTCGGCCACGGCCTGGCGGTCGACGCCTTCCGGCAGGGGGGGTACAACGGCAGTATCGGCATCACCCTCAACCTCTCCACGCCCCGCTCAGCTACCCGACGCCGGGAGGATCTGGTAGCCGCCGACCGGGGGGCGGATCTGCAGACGAGGATGTTTCTCGACCCCCTCCTCGGCGCCGGCTACCCGCAGCGCCACCTCGAAGCGTACCCGGAAGTTGAGATGCCGGTGGAGTCAGGGGACCTCGATACGATTGCAGGAAAGATCGACTTTCTCGGCCTCAATTACTACACCGAGGACGCGGTACGCCACGAGGCGGATCACCCCGAGGGTTTTGCCCCGGTAGAGCAGTACCAACCGGTGACCGAAATGGGGTGGCCTGTCACCCCCGGGGGCCTCTATCGGCAGCTCCACTGGGTTAACCGTCGCACCGGCGGAACGCTACCCCTCTACATAACCGAGAACGGCTGCGCCGCGGCTGACGAGCTTGAAAGCGACGGCTCGAGGGTCCGGGACCCCCGGCGGATCGACTATTTGAGGGAGCACTTCGGCGCGATGAAGGCTGCCATGGAGGAGGGGGTGCCCGTGAAGGGCTACTTCCTCTGGAGCTTTCTCGACAACTTCGAGTGGGCTTTCGGCTACACCAAGCGCTTCGGCATCGTCTACATCGATTACGTGAACCAGCGCAGGGTGCCCAAGGAGAGCTTTTACTTTTACCGGGAGGTTATAGCGGGACACGAGGGGTAGTCTCCTGCTCCTGTTGGCGGCGGTGATTCGCCGGGGGTATCTTTCGCTCCATGAGTACGCTACGCGCTGCGGTCGTGGGAGCGGGCCTGGGGGGGCTCGCCGCCGCCATGAGGCTCGCCGCCGAGGGGTGGGAGGTCGTTGTCTTCGAAAAGCAGGCGGGGCCGGGAGGAAAGGCGTTTACCGAGGAGATCGGCGGCTACCGCTTTGACACAGGGCCCTCCCTGCTTACCCTCGCTCCGGTCTTCGAGGAGCTGTTCGGCTCCACCGGAGCCCGACTCGAGGATTACCTTCGGATCGAGCGGCTCGAGACGATCTGCCGGTACTTTTACCCCGACGGTACCCGGCTCAACGCGTATGCCGACACCGACCGCTTCGCCGCGGAGCTCGAGGAGAAGACCGGCGAGCCGGCGGGCCGGATAACCGAGTACCTCGCCTACTCAAAACGGATCTACGAGATCACCGGGGAGCTTTTTCTTAGGAGCAGCCTCCACGACGGGGCGACCTACCGGTCAAAACGGTTTTTCAAAAGCTTGTTCCAGCTCGGCAGAATCGACGCTCTGCGGACAATGGATGCGGCTCACCAATCCTTCTTTGACTCGCCAAAGGTGCGCCAGCTCTTTAACCGGTACGCGACCTACAACGGCTCCTCCCCCTACAAGACACCGGCAACCCTGAACATCATCCCCTGGGTGGAGTACGGTCTCGGAGCGTGGGCGGTCCTCGACGGTATCTACGCAATACCAAAGGCGATGGAGCGCCGGGCGCGGGAGATCGGCGTCACCTTTCGCTACGACACCCAGGTTACAAGGATCCTCACCCGGGGGGAGGCGGGCCGGAACGGCGAGGTCCGGGGCGTGGAGGTTGCGCCGGCGAGGGGAGCTGGACCGGATCCGAGCCGCGCCGCCCGGGAGGCACGGTCCGGCGCCCCGGGGGACGGCCCGGCGGGCGCCCGGCCCCAGGAAACCGGCGCCCCGGGGGCGGCCGACCGGCAGGAGCTCGACTTTGACATTGTCGTGTGCGACGCGGACGTCAAACCGACTTACCGGTATCTGCTCAACGATCCTGAGGCGCCCCTGCTGAAACGGTATGAGCGCCTCGAGCCCTCATCCTCGGGCCTCGTCTTTTACTGGGGGGTCCGACGGAGCTTCGAGGAGCTCGGGCTTCACAACATATTTTTCTCCTCCGACTACCAGCGGGAGTTTCGTGAGATCTTCGACGAGGGAGTCCCCCCGACGGACCCGACGATATACCTGAACATCACCAGCAAGCACACCCCGGCGGACGCGCCCCGGGGATGCGAGAACTGGTTTGTCCTGATAAACGCGCCCCCCGACCGGGGGCAGGATTGGGAGACCGAGGCGGACCGGGTGCGCCGCAGGGTGATCGAGCGACTCTCCGCGGAGCTGGGAGTGGACCTCGACTCCCTGATCGAGGCGGAGGGGCGGCTTCTTCCGCCGGAGATCGAGGCGAGGACCGACAGCCACGCCGGCAGCCTCTACGGAATCTCCTCGAACACCCGCCTCGCCGCCTTCCTGCGCCATCCCAACCGCTCGCCCCGGTACCGCGGCCTCTACCACTGCGGGGGGAGCGCCCATCCCGGTGGGGGCATGCCCCTGGTGGTGCTCTCCGGAATGATCAGCGCCGACTTGATTGCCCGGGACCTGGGAAAACGTCCGCTTCAAAAAGCGCATCAGTTGGGTTAGGCTACTTGGCAGGAGGAGTCCCAGATGGTTGTAGGCGTCCCGAAAGAGGAGGCAGCAGGAGAGCGCCGGGTAGCCCTGGTCCCGGCCCACGTCGGCTCCCTTACCAAGGCGGGTTACGAGGTGGTTGTACAGCAGGGGGCGGGGGCCGCTTCAGGCTACCCTGATTCGTCCTACAGGGAGAAGGGCGCGACGATTCTCGAGAGTCGGGAGGAGTTGTACCAACGCTCATCGGTTCTGCTCAGGGTGCGCGCCGGGAGAGAGGGAGGCTACGACGAAGGCTCACTCCTCTCGGAGGGGCAGACTGTTATCGGCACTTTCAACCCCTACGGCGCCGAGGCTTCCGTAAAACCTTATCTCGAAAAGAAGGCTCAGACCTTTTCCATGGAGCTCGTCCCGAGGATTACCCGGGCCCAGAGCATGGACAGCCTCTCGAGTATGGCGAACCTCGCCGGCTACCAGGCGGTGATTCTCGCCGCCGAGACCCTCCCGAAGATGTTTCCGATGATGATGACCGCCGCGGGGACTCTTGTTCCCGCAAAGGTGTTTATTGTCGGCGTCGGGGTCGCCGGCCTCCAGGCGATAGCGACGGCAAAACGGCTCGGAGCGGTTGTGAGCGCCTACGATATCCGGCCGGCGGTAAAGGAACAGGTGGAGAGTCTCGGCGGCCGGTTTGTGGAGATGGAGCTCGAAACCGGCAGTGCCGAAGGGGAGGGCGGGTACGCCCGGGCGATGGATGAGGAGTTCTACCGCAGGCAGCGGGAGCTCATGAGCAAGGTTATAGCGGAAAGTGACGTGGTCATAACGACCGCCGCGGTTCCGGGAAAAAAAGCGCCGATCCTTGTAACCAGGGAGATGGTCGCCGGTATGCAGCCGGGCTCGGTAATTGTCGATATCGCCGCCGAGCGGGGCGGCAACTGTGAGCTCACCAAGGTCGGGGAGACGGTAGTCGAGGATGGGGTTACGATTCTCGGTCCCACCAACATTCCCTCGAGCCTCGCCTTCCACGCGAGTCAGCTCTACTCCCGGAACATCACCAGCTTCCTCCTCGCCATGACAAAAGACGGGGCCCTCGCCCCGGAGGACGAGGACGAGATAGTCGCGGCGACCCGGCTCACCCGCAACGGTGAGGTGGCAAGCGAGAAGGCCGCGGAGATACTGAGAGGTAGAGGTTAGGAGTATCCATGGGAGATTTCGTAACGGTTTTAACTATTTTCGTCCTGGCGATCTTCGTCGGGTTTGAAGTGATCACAAAGGTTCCCCCGGTGCTCCACACACCCCTCATGTCCGGATCGAACGCGATCTCAGGGATTACGATGATCGGTGCGCTCCTGGCGGTGAGTACCGGGTCGGAGCGGCTCACGGTTATCCTCGGCGTGGCGGCGCTCTTCTTCGCCACGATCAACGTGGTAGGTGGCTTTCTCGTCACCCACCGGATGCTCAAAAAGTTCAGGAAGCGAGACTAGCCGATGAACAGCTCAACCTACGTCGATCTTTTCTACCTCCTCGCGGCAACCCTCTTTATTCTCGGCCTCAAGGGGCTCAGTCACCCACGCACCGCGGTTAAGGGCAACCTGATGGGGGCACTCGGTATGCTTCTGGCGGTCGTGGTCACCCTCCTCAGGCAGGAGATTCTCAACATCGAGCTCCTCCTCGCCGGGCTTCTCGCCGGCACCCTCGTGGGGGCGCTCCTCGCCTCGAAGATAAAGATGACCGCCATGCCCCAGCTTGTCGGGCTTTTTAACGGCTTCGGCGGTATCGCCTCGGTTCTCGTCGCGGCGGCGGTTATCTACCAGGCGACTGCAGGGGTGATCGCATCAGGCGGTGAGCTTCCGACCCTCCAGGAACGGATTGCCACCGGCGCCTCCGCCCTTATCGGCGCGGTCACCTTCTGGGGGAGTCTCATCGCCTTTGGTAAGCTCCAGGGGCTCGTGACGGAGAAGCCGGTACGCTACCCGGGGGAGCAGATCGTAAAGTCCCTGCTCTTTCTCGCCTCGGTGGCCGGGGTGATCTACCTGGTTATGGAGCCGGGGGAGTTCTCGGTCTACTGGGCCCTCACCGCCGTCGCCTCGGTTCTCGGTATCATGCTGGTCATTCCGATCGGCGGCGCGGATATGCCGATCGTGATCGCGCTTCTCAACTCATACTCCGGTCTCGCCGCCGCGGCGACCGGGTTTGTCCTGAATAACTCGATCCTCATTGTTGCAGGCTCCCTTGTCGGCGCCTCGGGAATCATCCTCACCCAGATCATGTGCAAGGCGATGAACCGCTCCCTCGCCAACGTCCTCTTTGGCGGTATGGGGGCTGTGGTGGAGCAGGCGGAGGAGGGGGACCTCTACGCCGGCAGGATCAAGCAGACCTCCGCCGAGGAGCTTGCGATGGTGCTCAAGAGCTCTCAGCGGGTCGTCTTTGTTCCCGGCTACGGTATGGCCGTCGCCCGGGCTCAGACGCCGGTGCGGCTGCTGACCGAGCAGCTCGAGGCGGACGGTGTGGAGGTGGAGTTCGGCATCCATCCGGTGGCAGGGAGAATGCCGGGACACATGAACGTGCTCCTCGCCGAGGAGAACATCTCGTACGAGAAGCTCCGGGAGATGGACCAGATCAATCCGAGTTTTCCTCAGACCGATGTGGTCATCGTCCTCGGGGCGAACGACGTCGTTAACCCGCTTGCCCGGGAGAGCGCCGGAAGTCCGATCTCCGGGATGCCGATCCTCGATGTGGACAAGGCGCGGACGGTAGTGGTGATCAAGCGGAGTCTCTCCCCGGGGTTTGCGGGGATCCAGAATCCCCTCTTTGCCGCGGAGAACACCCTCATGCTTTTCGGGGACGGTAAGGCTGTGATGGAGGACCTCGTCGCCGCCTACAAGGACGCTTAGGTCGCCGCGGTCGGCGACCAGGGAGCCGCGGTCGGCGACCAGGGAGCCGCGGTCGGCGACCAGGGAGCCCGCGGGGTTGCGCCTGGGCCCGATGCCCAACGGCCCCGGGCGATACTCGACGGCGCCTGGGGCGCGCAACGGCCCCGGGGGTTGCGCCCCTCAGCCGTCCCCGAAGCAGGTGCCGACGGCCCGGGCTGTGGTTATCAGTTCGTGGTCCTCAGGCACCAGTTTCAGTTTTCCCGCAATCTCCTCGAGGGGGCGCGAGACGATGGCGGTGCCTTTCAAGGCGACCAGTTTTCCGTACTCCCGCCGGTCTATCATCTCCGTCGCCGCGGTCCCGAATCGGGTTGCAAGGACCCGGTCGTAGGCGCTCGGTGTGCCGCCCCGCTGCTGGTAGCCGAGGACGGTCACCCGGGACTCCATCCCGGTGAGTTGCTCGATCTCCCCGGCAACACGGTAGCCGATCGACCGTGCTGAGGCGCGTAGCCCCTTCTTTTTCGGCCTCTTTGCCTCCTGAGTCGATCTCGCCCCTTCGGCGACGACAACGATGGAAAACGGCTTGCCCTGACTCCGGCGTCGGGTGAGGTGGTCGGCGATGTTTTGCGGGTCGTAGGGGATCTCCGGTATGAGGATCACATCCCCTCCCCCGGCCACCCCGGCGTACAGGGCGAGCCAACCCGCCTTATGCCCCATCACCTCGATCACCATGACCCGATTGTGAGAGTGGGCGGTGGTGTGCAACCGGTCGATAGCGTCGGTGGCGATATCCACGGCGCTGTGAAAGCCGAAGGTGACGTCGGTTCCCCACAGGTCGTTGTCAATGGTCTTGGGAAGTCCGATTACGTTCAGCCCTCGATCCGCCAACAGTCGGGCTGTCTTCTGGGTGCCGTTTCCTCCGAGTATCACCAGACAGTCGAGGCCGAGGGCTTTGTAGTTCTTTATGATCTTTTCCGGCTTGTCCCGGCCGACAACAGAGTCCTTCTGCTGCCCGTCGAGTGACTCTTCGCCGAACGGCTTTTCCCGGGAGGTGCCGAGAATGGTTCCACCCTGGGTGAGCAGACCGTCGAAGGCGCTCGCTTCGAGGGTCCGGGTAGTGCCCTCGATAAGACCTCGGTAGCCGTTGGCAATCCCGATTACCGTCATCCCGTAGCGGGTTACCGCAGGTTTTGCCACGCCCCGAATTGCGGCGTTGAGGCCGGGACAATCCCCGCCGCTGGTGAGGATCCCGAAGGTTCGGCTGCTCGTCCTGGACAACCTGCCCCCTACTGTTCGCTCTTGAACTTATCCGAAATGGTGCGGATGTTGGGAAGTACCTGCAGGAAGACCTCCACCAACTCCGGATCGAACTTACTCCCCGCCATCTTGCGCATCTCCTCGAGGGCGTCGTCCTCGGTCCACGCCTCTTTGTAGATCCGTTGGGAGACGAGGGCGTCGTAGACGTCGGCGATAGAAACGATCCGTCCGTATACAGGTATCTCCTCCCCCTTCTTGCCCAGGGGCTTGCCGTTCCCGTCGGTTTTAGTCGGTTTGCCGGTCTCCACGTCGATGTGTCCCGGATAGCCGGTGCCGTCCCAGTTCTCATGATGGTTCATCGCAACCAGCTGGGCGAGCTCGTCGAACTCCGACTGCTTATTTATAAAGAGCCGTCCGCCCTGCCAGGTGTGGGACTTCATGACCTCGTACTCCTCGTCGGTAAAGCGGCCGGGCTTTTTCAGGATCATGTCTGAAATGGCGACCTTTCCCACATCGTGGAGCATCGCCGCCATCCTCAGGTTGTCCCGGGTCCGGTCTATCTCAACCCGAGGGACGTTGTTGTTGATCGCCCATCGCTCGTAGATCTCGACGGAGTAGCCGGCGACCCGGTTTACGTGGGGACCGGTCTCCTTCGGGTCCCGGAGCTCCGCCATGCGGATCATCCGCAGGAGGATCGCCCGGGTCATCTGGGCGCGCTGGAGGGCGACGGTGGCGTTTGCCGCAAAGTGCATCACCAGCATCTGGTCTTCCCGGTTGAAGGCGACGACGTTCCCCTTCTCGTCGAGCTTATTGATAATCTGAATAACTCCGAGGATATCTCCCGTATTGGTCTTGAGAGGAATCGCGAGCATCGACTGGCTCCGGTACTGGGAGACCCGGTCGTAACTCGGGTCGAAACCGTAGGGCGCGTCCTCGGGTATTTTATAAACATCCGGGATGTTTACCGGCTCTCCTGTGGCCGCGGCGTAGCCGGATATGGTCTTTGTGTTTACCGGGACGGTAAAGACTTTGTAAATCAGCTTCTCCCCGTCGGGAAGCTCACTCTGCTTTGTGTCGTTCTGGGCAAAGTTGATAACCAGCTGATCGTTTCGGACGATGTAGATGGACCCGGCGTCGGCGTCCACCACCCGCCGCGCCTCCGAGAGGATGCGCTCGAGGAGGATGTCGAGGTCCTGAATTTTGTTCAACTCGGAGTCGAGGGAGATTATGCTTCGTAGTTTGTCGGCTTCGCCACTCATGAACTACTATATTTCTACCATACTTCCGCGACCCGGGCAATTTTCAAGGTGGAGGAAAGGTGGTATTTTGCGGTTGTGGTGAGATCTTTTCTCCGACTTCCCCGATATCTGCTTCTCCTGCCGATCTATCTCTATCGTAAGACGATCTCCCCCGCTCTTCCCGACAGCTGCATCTATCATCCGAGTTGTTCCGCCTACGCCTACCGGGCGGTGGAGCGGCACGGTCTGATACGAGGGGGCATCCTCTCGGCTGCCCGGGTGCTGCGATGCTCCTCCCTGTTCACCGGAGGGGAGGATGAGGTACCGGGGGAGTTCAGTTTTTCCTATCTCAGGGAGAGCTATCAAACGTTCTGGAACTCGAAACGCCGCCGATAGAGCGCGCTTCCGGGCTCGGTCACCGGAGATGCCGCGCCGCCCCGAGGTGCATCGGTGACGGGCGCTCCCCGGGCTCGGTCGCACTCGTCCTCCGCGTCGACTCTCCTCGGGGAAAGCACAAAAAAAAGACCCGACCGAAGGGGCGGGTCTCTCTGGAAGATCAACGGGAACCGTGGATGTTCAGACCACGTCCTTGAGGGTGAGTCCCTCTTTCTTGAGGTACTGCATCAGGCCGATCTTGCTTATCGTACGAAGGGCCCGGGTGCAGACGCGAATGCGCACATTCCGGTTGATTTCCGGCACAAAGAGACGCTTGGAGTGAATGTTGGGCTTCTGCCGGCGTCTGGTTTTGTTATGGGCGTGGGAAACGTTGTTTCCCGCCAGCGGCTTTTTTCCGCTGATTGAACACTTACGGGACATGAGAACTCCTTTTAGACCTTACCGGATTCCTTGTAGAGCACGTGCTTGCGCACCACCGGGTCATACTTCTTGAACTCCATCTTGTCGGGAGTATTGCGCTTGTTTTTAGTCGTATAGTAGCAGTGTCCGCTCTCGGTGCTCTTGAGTCGAACCCGCACCAGGTTTCCTTTGCCTTTCTTGGCCACGATAATCCTCCAGAGGGTGGTAAACCAAATGAGTACCGGTATTTATATCGAAGGTTCCACCCGGTCGTCAACCCCTGGGAGGGACATGGCTCATCAGGGGATTGTTCTGGAGGTACTTGGTAGCCACATCCCACTTGTAGGTGCATCCCCGGGGATCGAGGAGGGTGACCTTGTACAGCTCATCCCGGAAGTAGAACTCCATCCGCTCGTTGTTCTGGATGTTCATCCCCTCCACGGCGAAAATGGGAAAGGTGAAGCTCGCCTCGGGAGCTCCTATCCGTATTCCCTCCTCTGTGAGCACCATCTCCCCGGTGGTCAGCTCCTTGAGGGGGAGGGTCTTGTACCCGATCTCCAGCTTTGCCCCGCTCTCCCGCATAAACGGCTGTCGGGGCGAGGGCTCGGCGAGCCACCTGTCGAGCTGATCCTGGAAAACCCCCACCTGCCAGAGGTTCCATGCGCGGATCGTCTCGAACCGGAGGGTACCGTGCCGCTTTTCGAAGTAGCCGAAGGGGTTGTAGTGGACCTCGTAACCACAGTGGAGACAGCGAAGCCGTCGACGGTGGGAGTGGAGGGTCCCGACCTTCTCACAGTCGGGACAGACAAAGATCGCCCGTTCGAGATACTCGGCGAGCCGTCGTCCGACGAATCGGGTCATCTCCTGGTCCTGCTGCTCGTAGGCGTCGTAGCGCAACAGATCGGTAATGGCGGTGTAGATCTCCTCGCTGCTCATGCCCCGCAGCTGCTCGGGGGTAAAGGCGAGGCTGAAATCCACGGTCACCTTGCCCCGCCGGGGCAGACGGGACCAACGCGGTCGGGAGAAGTAGGCGCCTTCGATCCTGGCGATTACCACAGGCACCTTGAGAGACTTGATAAGTTTCGCTGTCGAGGGGATCAGGGGAAGGGTGTGACCGTCCCAGCTGGTCTGCCCCTCGGGAAAGACGCCTATGATCCCCCGATCATGCTTTATCTTGACGATACTCTTGACGGTCTCGAGGTCCGCGAGGACCTTGGTCTTCGGTATCGAGCCGACAAGACCGAGGCCGAAGGCGACGAAGCGGGAGCGAAACTGGGAGTCCGAGACGACGTAATGAATCGGCGCGTCAAGCTTGGAGTTGAGAAAAAAGGGGTCCCAGACGCTGGTGTGATTACAAAGCACGAGGTAGGGCGGGCGAATCCGGGAGAGCACCTCCTGGTGCCGCGACTGCAGGTTGAACTGCGCCTTGAGATAGCTGCCTAAAATAAACCGGAGTATCCGGTGGAGGCCTCGGGAGACCCGAAGCTTTCTGTTTCGTTGCCGTCGGCTGTAACGGCTCCTCATCCGGCGAGTTGTTTCTCGATCTCCCTGACCCATCGGTCTATCCTCTCCTCCAAGTCGCTTTGATCCTGTTCGAGGGGCTCCCGGAACCCGATCTCCCCAAGCACCTCACCTCCGGTGAGATAGCCCCGGAGATCCTGAAAGACCTTTCCGGTCCTCCCGGAGTAGCCGGCAAAGAGGGCGAAGTTTCGCCGGAAGAACTCCCGCCCTTTGAGAAAGGTACGCAGAGGGGGCGCGGCGCCTCCCGCCCAGACGGGAGTACCAATGTAGAGGAGGTCGAAGGGCGCAAGGTCACGCTCCATGGAGCGGAGCACCGGCTCCTCCGGCATGGTCACGGTGGTGCTGCTCCAGATGTGCTCGAGGGATCGTTCCGCGGGCTGTTTCATCACCGGAGCGAGCTCGATCACCTCGGCCCGTGCGGCGGACGCGATGAGCCCGGCGAGGCGACGGGTGTTACCGTTGAGGGAATAGAAGATAACCGCTGACTCTGGACTGGACATCACTCCCCTGTTGCCGCCGGTCGGGAGCGTACCATATTATACGCCCCATGGTCGAGAGAACCGAATACCGGCTGGACCGCTTTCGGGTCGCAGGCCTCCTGTTCCTGTTCACCGCTCTCGCGGAGTTAGCTCTCGCCGTCTCCGGCCCCTTTCCATTGACCGAGGTGGACCTGAGGGACACGCCGTTTTTTCTTATGCTGGGGGTGTTTTATCTCCTCGGGATCTCCCTGCTCCTGCCTCGTCGAAGCTTCCGGCGGGCTCGGGTGGCCCGTCTGTTTTTTCTGACCGAGCTGCTCCTCGCCTACTCCGTGCTCCTCTTTCTCTTTGATTACATCTTCGCGGCTAACGCGAACATGGATTACGTCCAGCGTTTTATCGAAAGCGGCGGAAACCTCCGTCTCACCCTCGACACGACGACGGAGCGGGCGATCGCCGCCGCCCGGTACGGCCCGTTTATTCTCCTCTCCCTGCTCCTCCACCTCTACCTCGCCCTGCGCCTCAAGCGGTTCGGCATGCTTGCCACGCTCCTGTCGGTGATCCTGACGGTGCTCTCCTATCCTTCGGCGGCGGATCTCGACGGGTTCGCCCTCCTCGGCTGGTTCTCTCTCACCCCCCTCATCTACGTGCTCTGGCGCAGCAGTTACCCGAAAATCCTGCTCTACGGCGTGAGCTACGGGGTCCTTGCAACCCTCCTTTCCAACTACTGGCTTGGCACGTTCAGTCTCGTCTCCCTCCTGGCGGTAGTGGTGATATTTCTCGGGTTCTACACCCTCTTTATGGTGCCCTTCGGCTGGGTGGTGCTGCTGCTCAGACGCAGGGGCGCGGCAACCCGGACCCTCGCCACCGCCGCCGGGTGGACACTCTTCGAGCTTGCCCGAAGCAGCGGCTTTCTCGGCTACCCCTGGGTGCTCGTCGCCCACAGCCAGTACCGCAACCTGCCCCTGATTCAGATCTCCGAGGTGACCGGGGTCTGGGGGGTCTCCTTTCTCCTGGTTCTCGTGGCGACGCTCCTCGCCGAGCTGGTTGCCCCCTGGCTCTCCCGGCTCTCCCGGCTCTCCCGGCACCCCCATCGTCTGCCCGGCTCCCCGGCGAGCCTGAGACAGACAGCCCTACTGGTCGGCCTCTTTTTCGTCGCCGCCCATATCTACGGAACGACCGTGCTCCTCCTCGATAACCGCTATCCCCCGGCGGACGAGACGGTACGGGTCGCCCTGATCCAGCAGAACTCGGATCCGCGAAAGCATGAGTATGAGCGCACCCTCGACTCCCTCATCCGCCTCACCGACGAGGCGCTCCTGGAGGAACCGGACATCGTCGTCTGGTCGGAAACCGCCTTTGTCCCGAATATCCGCCGCTGGGGCGAGGAGGACCCGCGTCGATACCGCCTCGCCCGGCTGGTCCGGGAGTTCCGCTCCTACCAGGAGAGCACCGGAGCGTGGCTACTCACAGGCAACGACGACTACCGCCGGATCCTTGACGAGGAGGGTAACGAGATCGACCGTCTCAGCTACAACGCCGCGGTTCTCTTTTCCGACGAGGGAGAGCGGCGGGAGACCTACCACAAGATCAAGCTTGTCCCCTTTACCGAGCACTTCCCCTTCCGGGAACAACTCCCGGGCATATACGCCATGCTCGAGGAGTTTGACGTCCACTTCTGGGAGCCCGGGGAGGAGCGCACGGTTTTTCAGCATCCGAAGTTTACCTTTTCGACGCCGATCTGCTTCGAGGACGTCTTTCCCGATCAGGTGCGCCGTTTTGTCCTCGCCGGCAGCGAGGTGATCCTCAATATCACCAACGACTACTGGTCCCTCACGGAGGTACAGGCGAAGCAGCACTTTGTGGCGAGCCTCTTCCGGGCGGTGGAAAATCGAAGGCCCTTTCTCCGTGCCACCGCCTCCGGGGTCACCGCCCATGTCGACCCCTACGGGCGGATAGTGGCAACCAGACCGCAGTACAGGGAGGAGCATCTTGTCACCGACGTACCGGTCTCTCACCGGCGAACCCTCACTCCCTACACCCGCCTCGGAGACTGGTTCCCCCGGGCCGCGGCTCTCCTGCTGCTGCTGCTCCTCGGCTTTGAGGTATTTCGCCGCCTGCGCCGCGGCGCCGGGCAAGGGGCTATTGATAACTCCGGCGAGGTAGACTAGGTTAGCGCGTATGTCCGAGTGTTTCAGAATCGCCTTTGTCAGCGGGAAGCTCGGAGGCGTCGACGGCGTCTCCCTGGAGGTCAACAAGTGGGTTCGCATCCTCGAGGAGGCGGGGCACCAGGTCTTTACGATCGCCGGCCGATACGCCTCCCCCCTCGAGGAGATCCCCCGGGAGCGGCAGCTCGTCTGCGAGCCGATCCGGTTCGACTCGCCGGAACAGCGCCACTACGAGACGATGGTCTTCCCTCATCTCTCCCGGAGGCCGCCTCACCTGACGGAGCAGCAGCTCGCCGTCATTGTGGAGGAGCTCGAGACCCAGGGGAGGGAGGTGGCAAGTCTCCTGATGGAGCTGGTTCAACAGCACCGGATCGATGTTCTCATAGGGCAGAACACCAACGCTATGCCGATGACCATTCTCGGCGGTCTCGCGATGTACCGCCTCGCCACGGTGGAGCGGGTGGCCACGATCTTTCACCATCACGACTTTTGGTGGGAGCGCAGCCGCTTTTCCAACGCCCGGATCGAGACACTGTTGAATCGGATCATGCCGCCGGTGGACCCGGGGCTCGAGCACGTGGTGATCTCCTCCTACGCCGCCCACATTCTAACCTCCCTCAAGCGTGTGCGCCCGCACATAGTCCCTAACTGCGAGGATTTCGACGCCCCGGTTCTCCGGGATGAGTACAACGGCGACTTGCGAAAGGAGCTCGGCTTCAGGGAGGATGATATCCTGATGGTCCAGCCGACCCGGATTGTGCCGCGCAAGCGTATCGAGGACTCCGTCGCCCTCGTCGGCGCCTTCCAGAAGCGTTACCCCGACCTCGCCGATCGGGTCCAATACGTCATCTCTCTCTATCAGGGGGATGAGCCGGATGAGAACTACATCGACCTCATCACTCGCCGGGCAGAGGAGCTTGATGTGAAGATCCACCTCATCTCACAGCGGGTCGCGTCGGTCCGGGGCGAGAATCGGGAGGGGCAAAAGCTCTACACCAATCGGGACGTCCTGGCAAACGCCGATATCGTTACCTACCTGCCGGTCTGGGAGGGGTTCGGGAACGCCCTTTTGGAGGCGGTGGCGGCAAAGGTGCCGGTGGTTACCACCACCTATCTCGTCTACAAGACCGACATCATGCCCACGGGGCTGAGGAACATCGAGGTCCGGGACCGCTACGACAGTGATGGTCGCCTCATAATCGAGGAGAACGTCCTCGAGGATATCTATGAGATTGTCACCAATCCGAGTGCCCGGGAGGAGATGGTGGAGCGCAACTTCTGGATCGGAAAGAAGGAGTTTGACTTCCACTCCCTCAAGGAGCGGCTCGAGGGAGTATTCGAGCAGTACAGTGACGAGATCCGCGCCTCCCGCAGGCGGATCGGAAAGAGTCTCGCCCGCTACTCGGTCTGAGCCCGCCACGGCCGGAGCCACTCCCGCCCCGGGCCCGGAGTGCTCGCCCCGCCGCGGCCGGAGCCACTTCCGCCCCGGGCCCGGAGTGCTCGCCCCGCCGCGGCCGGAGCCGGCGGCTACCGCTTCGCCTTTTTTCGCCGCTTTCGCCGCGCCCCGGCCCCGGCGCGCGCTCCGGCGCCGGCGCTCGCCCCGGAGTTTCTCCCCTCGAAGGTCTCCACCTGTGGTCGGCGACGGTGAACCTCCCGAAAAACAAAGATGAGCACGACCCCTGCAACAATCATGAGGGAGCTGAGAACCTGTCCGGTGGTAAAGTTCAGGGGTGAGAGCAGGAGCCACGGCGGGTTATCCTGGGGACCGAGCTGAATAATAAACTCGAGCCCCGGGTCCGGCTCCCGATAGTACTCCGCCCAGAAGCGGGTGATGCCGTATCCGATCATGTAGACCGCGACACTGATTCCCGGAAAGGCGCGGTTTTTGCGGAAAAAGAGCCAGAGCACGAGCCAGACGAGAACTCCCTCGCTGAACGCCTCGTAGAGCTGGGAGGCGTGGCGGGGGAGATTGATGAACTCAGCTCCCGCAGGGATGGTTATCCCTGTCTCAGCGGCTATCTCCTCGACCGCAGGGTGGCTGGTCGGCACCTCCCGGGCGTTGGGAAAGAGCATACCGATCGGCGAGGCGGTGACCCGTCCGTAGAGCTCGGCGTTGATAAAGTTTCCGATCCGGCCGAAGGTGTAGCCGAGGGGGATGCCGTTTGAGAGCATATCACCCCAGTCGAGAACGCTGATCTTCTTTGCCCGGCAGTAGACGATAAAGGCGACTACCACGCCGACCAGTCCACCGTGGAAGCTCATCCCCTGGAGACCGGTAAAGTTCATGTTCTCATCGAAGGGCCAGATAATCCGGATCGGATTGCGCAGGTAGTAACCGCTGGTGTCGTAAATGGTGGTGGCAAAGATCCGCGAGCCGATGAGCAGGCCGAGGATCATCCAGAAAAAGGCGTTGAGGACATCATCCTTGTCCACCTCGAGGTTCCGCTCCCGGACCTGATACATAAAGAGGGCGTAGGATATGGCGAAGGCGACCAGGTACATGAGTCCGTACCATCGCAAGGGGAGTCCCGGGATAATCACCGGGGACAGCCACTCAGGGAAGTTGAGATAACCGATGTTCACGGATCACTCCTTTGCGTCACTCTCGATCGGGACAACCTCAATATGGCCGGTCTGCTGGTTAAAGGCAACGGTCACCGCCTTTTTCTGCTGCACAACCTCGAGGGTTCGCCCGTGGCTCTCGAACACAACCCCCGGGTAGAGGGTTCCGTGGATGTTGATCTGCGAGGGGTAGTGGGTCTCGAACTTCTCCCTGAGGGAGAAGAGCCTGAGCCCCCGCTTTTCGAGAACCTTCATCAGCCGGACTTTCTCCTTTCTCAGTCGCTCGAGCAGCTCATGCTTGCCCACCTTCTCGCTTCTTCTCATCTCGAAGTCCACGGCGGTGAGGCGCTTTTTTACCTTCTCTATCTCCCGTTCCTCCTTTTCGATCAGGTCCATCACGAGGTAATCCTGACCGAAGGAGACTTTTGTCGCGGTTCCCTTGTCGGACCCGAGGGTGTGGACGACGATCCCGTGCCGCGAGCGCACCTCTCCGCCGACGATACGGCTGCGGTCCTTCGGGAGTCGCACGGTACCGTTGCACTTGACCCGGCAGGTGAGGATCGCGCTTTTGACTTTGACATCCTGCACCGAGAGCACCGTTGCCCGCTCGATAAATCCTGAGCGAACCTCCCCCTTTGCCCGGAGGACCGCCTTTCCCTGCCCCTTGACCCCCTGTTTTACCGTTACCGTCCCGGCGGAGGAGAGCAGGGCTCCCTCGACGTTCTCCCCGACGGAGATATCCCCTTCGGACATGACGACAAACCCGTTGCGAACGTTCCCTTTGATCAGGACACTGCCGGGGAAGGTGACGTTGCCCTCTCCGTAGTCGATATCGCCGTCGACGGTGTGAACGGTGCGAAGGGCGATAGACGACTTCTTCTCGTCGTAGAGCACCTCTCCGGCGGTCTCAGCGACAAGGAGTATCGATCCGTCCTCCTGCTCCTCTCGACGGATCTTTTCCCCGACATCCAGATCGAGGGTCTTCTCCACGCCGACGGTGATGGTCTTGCCGGTGACGTCGTAGCCGTCCTCCGGCTCCGCCTCGGGAGGGCGGATCCTCGCGATCCGCTGCCCCGCCTCGACGGCGGTAATCGCGTTTCTATTGCGGTAATCCGCCCTTCCGTCGCTGCGGATCGTTACTCCGCTGTTCCGGGAGATATCCACGAGGAGCTCAAGCTCACTCTCATCCCCCTTGCGAGGCGCCCTGCCCCGGGCAAACACGACGCCCTCCACAGCCTCCCCGTCCATCGCAACTTCGAGGGCCCGGGCGATCACCTCCTGGTCGACACCGTGAGTGACACCCGCCCTGGTGATCGCCGCCTCCACCATCTCCCTCGAAAGCCTGCGACCGCTGCCGTGTCCCTCCCGGAGGGTGAGGTGAGCCGCCATCCCCTCCTCGGTGATCGTTACCTCCACGGTGGCGTCGTTGTGGGGACGGACCCGGAGGTAGGTGACCCCCTCGAGGTCGGCGCGGTCGAGAATACCCGCCCGCATGGCGACGTAGACGCCCTGTTTCTCCTCCACGTGCTCGAAGCAGCGGAATCGGGGTGCCGGAGCGGCGGGCGCCGGGAGTTCCTTGCCGTACACATCGACCCCCGGCTCTCCCCCTACCGGGGGGGAGACGGTGACGATCATCTGCTCCTTATGAACCGAGCCCATCATGGTAACCGTGGAGAGAGGATACTCTCCGAGGGAGAGCAGGCCGGCGAGGCGGTCGGGATGGGAGACGAGCTCCTCCCGCTGTTTTTCCAGCTCCTTCTCCGACATGAACCGGACGCCCCACTCCACTTCCCGCTCCGGGCCGGTGACCGGCTCCCGGCCTTCGGCGAGGAGGTAGCCTACCAGATCGGTCTCGTCTCCCTCGTAGAACTCTTTTACATCCGTGCGGATCCGGTCGTAGTCGAGCCCCTTGAGACCACTCTCCTTTATCGCCTTTCCCACCTCCTTGAGAAGCAGAGGTTTACCTTTGCCCTTTCCCTTGTGGAGGTTGAGGACCGCTGTAAGACGGTCCTCGGAGACAAATATGTCGAAGGAGGCGTCACGGCTGCGGGAGAGGGGAACCTGCTCGAGCTCCGAGCTCCCCTCGACTGCCTGGGCGATGAGGGCGGCGATCTCATCCTCCGGCACCAGGGTGGCCGGATCGTGGCCCTGTTTCTCCGCTGTGGCGACAATTTCTGAGGCCTCCGGCGGCGGGAGTGCCGGGGAGCCGGGCTTGAAGCTGAACAGGCAGGTCGCCTTGTCCCTGCTCCGGGTCAGCTCCCACTCATGAAATGCGAAGGGGACGACATCGACCCAGTTGCGGCCGATCCGGACAAATCCATCCCTCTCACAGAACAGCTCCGCGCCCTTTCGGTTGGTTCCCGGACCGGGGTAGAAGCGAATGTCGCTGAGCCGCTTCGGCTGGACCGTGCGGCCGTAGATGTCCTTTCCCGGGGCGCCGCTGTCCGCCTCTCCGACAACCCCGAGACGCTGTCCCTCCCGGGCGTAGCCGACCTCCTCGACGTTGGGATCGATGTACACCCGCTCCCGCCGGACCACGGTATCGTAGTACTCCTCGCTCTTTGTCTCCTTTTTTCCGAAGACGCCCTTTTTTTCGACCTGCCGGCTCTTTTTGATCCGCTCCTTTGACTCCCGGTAGATCTCCGGAGGATCCGCCCGGTTTAGCGCCCTCTCCTGGTACGGGGCGACCTCCTCGGGAACCTCGAGATCCTCCCACGCTACCTCTTCCGGCCGGGGCGGCCTCGGGGCGGTGCCTTCGACGATCCTCACCCCGCCTCCGGGCTGATCCTTCGAGGTGATCTCCTTGAGGGCGGCGCCGATCCTCTCCCGGTTGATATCAGCCTTTATGCCCCGCTCCTCGAGGAGCTCCACGAGCTTGTCTACGTTCCAGGAGTCCCCCTCGGACTCGTCGGGCGTGATGATAAGGTCTACATAGGTAGCGTTTTCAGGGACGTCGAGTTTGAGAACACCTGTAACGTTCAGCTCTTCCCGGGGCATCTAAGGGTCCGTCGCATCCGTCTCTACTGTAAGGACTATAAGGGTTCTCAAGGCTTACGCCTGGAACCCCTCCTGTAACGCACGTACAAGCTTCGACTTGTAGAGCATGTTCTGTTTTCGAAGCTGGACAATCTCATACTGCTGACTCTTTATCGTCTCGATCAGGTCCCCGGTCGTCAGGGTCCCGCTGTGCAGCAGCTCTTCAACATAACTCATCTTTGCCCCGAAGTCGCTCTCCGCCTCGGACTCCGCCGCGTCGTAGGAGTCATCGAGGGACTCGATGTCGAGGGGCAGCTCTTCCTCGTCCTCGAGCTGCATCAGTTTTTCCGCGATCCGGACGATCGCCTGGGAGAGAACCGACTTCGGCTTGTACCGGAGCACCGGCAGCCGGGAGCCGAGGGCTATGTCCTGCACCTCGTCCCGGTACATCACTCCGAGATGGAGGAGATCGAGGTCGAGGTACTGTCGGGCAGAGTGTCGGAGGCGGTTCGCCTTCTCCGCGTCCTTTGGATCCTCGAGCATATTGAGAACCAGGCGCGGTCTGAAATGGGCGTAGGAGCGCTCAAAGGCGGCGTGGCTCTCGGGATCGATCCCTCTGAGTCTTTCTACCAGCTCCGGCAGGTAGACCGGCCCGACGCCGCCACCGTCCTCCCGGAGGCTCTTGAGGTACTCACTCCCGGGACTCTTGCGTTTGACCGAGGAGTGGAGGATCCGGAAGGCGGCGTTCTTCAAAAACAGATACGCGTTTACCATCGCCGTTGGTGTCGGGCTTGTTACGATGAGCCCGTGGGAGGAGAGAAGAAAAAAGTCGATGATCGTGTTGTAGGTTCCCGCCCCGAGGTCGAGGATGACGTAGTCCGCCTCGAGTTGCTTCAGCTGCTTGTGGAGCTTGCTTTTCTGCGGCGCGCTCAGGTTGGCGAGACCGGGAATCTCGCTGTCTCCGGGTATAAAGGAGACGTTACGGTAATCGGTCGGCTGGATTATCCGGGAGAACTCCTTTTGTTTGCCTGAGAGAAAGGTGCCGATCGAGTGGGGGGATGTGGGGGTTCCGAGAATCAGGTGCAGGTTCGAACCGCCGAGGTCAAGATCAACCACCACCACCCGCTGCCCCGCATCCCCCAGGGCGAGGGCGAGGTTTGCCGCGAGCAGCGACTTACCTACACCCCCCTTTCCACTTGCAACGGGGAGGATCTTCATTCAGTCGACCTCTATCTCTTCATACCGCGGATGGTCGTCCCTCTCTTGTGCCGGTTCCTCCTGCGCACCGGTTGTCTCGCCGCTCTCCTGGGGCGCGAGGAAGGAGAGGAGAAAGGAGAGAAGGTCGACAACCGCGAGGGCGGCGAGGGCGACCAGGCTCCGCGGCTCGAGCGTCGCCCCGGTGAGAAGCTGCAGCAGCAGGAATACCCAGACCGGCACCGAGAGTCCCTTGTAGAGGCGATAGGCGATAAAGGTGGGACCCCAGAGTTCCGCGTACCGTCCGGCGGCTATAAGAAAAGTGATAAGGGCGAAGGCGGGCATCGCGGCTATGAGGGTGATCGGTCCGAGCCCTGCGGAGAACTCCCCTGGAAACAGGAGTGAGACGAGCAGGTAGAGGGCAAAAAGCCGCAGCGCCTCATACGCAGCACAGAGGTTTACAATAAATCTACGGGCCTTCACGTCACGTTGAGTCTATTGCCTCGCTCCGAGGGTAGTCAAGCTCACCGGAATAGTGTCTTTCGTAGACCCTCGGGATACCTTTGTTGTACCTTCCACTTGGAGACAGTATGAAAAAGGACGCCAAACAGCGAGCTTTCTGGATTACCCTCACCGGAGGGCTGACGCTCTTCCTCCTGGTTCTCGTATCCACGCCCTCCCTTCTCGCCCAGGGGGCGAGGTCCCAGGATGATCGGCTATTTACCATTCTCGAACAGGTTTATGAGTACATACAGAGTAACTACGTCGACGAGGTGGACCCGCAGGTGCTCATCGAGGGCGCCCTCGAGGGCATGTTCGAGAGCCTCGACGACCCCCACTCGGCTTACCTGAGTCAGGAGGAGCTGCGCTCCCTGACCGACACGACCTCCGGTCAGTTCGGCGGTGTCGGGATGTACATAAGCAAGCAGTCTCCCCGGGAGGAGGAGGACGGCGCCCGGGGGGAGGGCTTTATAGAGGTTGTCTCCCCGATCGAGGATACCCCCGCTTACCGGGCGGGGCTCCGGGCGGGAGACCTGATCGTCTCGGTAGAGGAGGAGTCGACTCTCGAGCTCAGTGTCGACGAAGTGGTTGACCGGCTCCGGGGCGCTCCGGGGACGGAGGTGGAGATCACCATTCGTCGTGGCGGGACCCAGGAGTTTCCCGTCACCCTCGAACGGGCGACTATTCAGATACCCACGGTCAAAGAGGCGATGATCGACGATGAGATCGGCTATCTGCGGATCATCCAGTTTACCCCGCAAACCGACGCCCGGGTCCGGGAGGCGGTAGAGTTCTTCGAGGAGAACGACTACGAGTCGATGATCATCGATCTGCGTAACAACCCGGGGGGTGTCCTCGACGGGGTAGTGGACGTGGCGGATCTGTTTTTCGACGATGGACTTGTTGTTGGAACCAGGGGACGAGTGGAGAGCGAGAACGTCGAGTACCGGGCGACCAGCGGGCGATCGGTCTCGGATGATGTGCCGATCATCGTGCTCATCGACAGCGGTTCCGCCTCGGCGTCGGAGATCCTCGCCGGCGCCCTCAAGGACCGTGACCGCGCCTACCTGCTCGGAGAGACGACCTACGGCAAGGGCTCGGTACAGCAGGTGCGTACCGTCGGCCTCGGCGGATTCCGTCTCACCATGGCGCGGTACTACACTCCCAGTGGCGCCACCATCGACGAGGAGGGTGTCAGCCCGGATCAGGAGATGTCGGAGCCGGAGCTCTCGGAGGAGGAGCTCGAGGATTACGCCGAGCTGCGCCGGGAAAACCGCATCACCCGCTTCGTCGAGGCAAACACCGATCCAACGGACTCAGAGATCCGCTCCTTTATATCGGAGCTCCGAGACGAGGGTATAACCCTGAACGACCGGTATCTGCGGCGGATAATCCGGACCGAGGTAAACCGCCTCAACAACCGCAGCGAGGTCTACGACCTCGAGTATGACGAGATCCTCCAGGAGGCGGTCCGGCTTTTGGAGTCAGGTGAGGTAGACCGGTAAGGTGAAGCAGTTCGTTCTCCCCCCGGAGGATGAGCACGCCGAAACGGTACAACTCACCGGCCGAGCCTACCAGTACCTCAAGGTGGTACGCCGCTACCAACGGGGAGACTCACTGCCCGCCCTCACCACCGGGGGCGTGCCCAAAACACTCACCATCACCGACATTCGCGACGGCGTTATTCTGGGACTCCTCTCCCCGAGGCCCTCGGGAGAGGAGTCCCCGGAGGGTGCCTCGAGGCGGGGGCAGCTTCCGGCGGAAGCAGACCGGGGAGGGGCGAGCTACACCCTTGTGCTCTGTCCGGCGACTCTCAAGGGGCGCAAGCTCGACCAGGTGGTGCGGCAGGCGACGGAAGCGGGAGTCGCCGGTCTACGGCCGGTGGTAACCGCCCGGTGCGTGAGTGATCCCCTCGGCTCGGGACGGGGCGAGAAGAAGTCCTCCCGCTGGCGGACGATCGCCCGGGAGGCGGTACAGCAGTCAGGCCGCGGGAGCGTTCCCTTTGTGGAGGAGCCGGTACACCTCGACGCGCTCATCGAGGAGCTGCCGCCGGAGGGGCGACTGCTCTTTTGCCACGAGGCGGACCCCGGCGCGCCTGCCCTCGGGGAAACCCTCTCTCACCTCCAGGAGGGGGTCGAAATATCCCTCGTCCTCGGTCCTGAGGGTGGACTTGCGCCGGAGGAAGTTGCTAAGCTCCGGCGAGTCGGCGGCGTCCCGTGCTATCTCGGGCCGCGGGTGCTGCGAAGCGAGAGCGCTGCGCTTTACGCGGTTGCCGCCGTTCAGACACTGCTTCGAGAGGTGCGGGGATGGGAGTGACGGGTGCGGCCGGCCGGGCTGTGGAGCGGGCCCGGGTGGTTGGGGTTCCGGTGGATAGTATCGAATATGAGGACCTTCCCGAGGCGGTGGACTACATGCTCAGCCGCCGGGGGCCGTCGCAGATCGCCTTTGTCCGGACCTGGGACATCCTTCGGGCGTTCCACGCCCGGAGGTACCGGGAGACCCTCGAGGCGTGCGCCCTGGTGGTTCCTGTTGCAAAGGGAGTGGTCAGGGCCGCCGGTTTTCTCGGTCATCGGGATGTGGCGCGGCATCTTCCCTTTCAGTTCGTCGTCCGCCTCCTCTCTGTTCTCGAACAGAAGGGTGGGTCGGTCTTTATCCTCGGTTCGACTCCCTCCCGGCTCTACCGGGTGGAGCAAAACATCCGGGAGACCTTTCCCCGGATTCGCATTGTCGGTCGCCACGAGGGCGGGTTTTCCGAGCCCGCCGGTCGCAACATCCTCCTTGCGGTGCGCAAGGCGTCCCCCTCCCTCCTGTTGACCGGCCGGGGGCTCCGGAATGGGGATCTCTGGCTCGCCTCGGTGCGGCAGCAGCTGCCGGCTACCATCGCGGTATGGTCGGGAGAGACCTTCGATATCATGTGCGGTCGCAGGCGGCCGGCCTCACCGCGAGCCTTCTCCCGGGGCGGGCAGGACCTCGCCGCGCTCCTTCGCCGTCCCTGGCGGATACTGCGGTTGTTCGGCTACCTGGAACTTCTCTTTCTGCTTCTGTTCTACCGGCTTTTCAAGAGTAATCGCTGAAAACCCGCATCTTCAGATACTCGTGCGCCTCTGCGAGCCGGCGCGCCCATAGCCGGGTGATGAGCCACGCTAACGCTGCCCTCAAGGGGATCAGAAAGATCACCGCCCCGAGAAGATCGGAGAGAAAGCCCGGTGCGATGAGCAGAGCGAGGGAGAGTATGAGAACGAGGATCTCTCCGTAGAGCAGGAGGGGCACCTCGTTTCGCCCGAGGGCGTTTCGGACCCGGCGAAGCTTGGAGTGGATGCTGCTCCCGACTATGGCTAACGCCAGAAGCGCGGTTGAAGCCTCGATGGCGAGGGCGAGGTAGACCCCGAGGCGCTCGGCGGCGAGAACCAGAAGGTAGCCGTCGGCAAGACCGAGCAGACCTGCGAGCAGGAACAGGGAGACGAGGCGAGCGAGGTTTCCTCTATCGAACAGTCGATCTAATCGCATCCTTACCTGAAGCGGGAACTCCGTCCCTGGAGTATACACCTAGGCAGGAGCGTATCGGATACCGAAGTCGAGGATAAGGTGACCAATTTACTCGCAAACGTATTGCAAAATACAGAAGAGTTCGAAATACTACTACGAGAGGAAGCAGCAAAATGCTCAAAACCGTGATTATCACGGCGGACAGGGGTGTTTTCAACTCGTGTCGTATCCTCTTTGACCGCTGCCTCGCCTGTTACCATCAGCCCGCCCCGGTTCTCGCCCTCGATGATATTCGGTCGCAGCAACCCCACCTGATTCTTATCGACGTGGAGTGCCTCACTGTGGAGCCGCGACGGTTCATCCCGGAGGTCATCCTCGCCGGCCGACGCGCCCCGGTTGTGGTGATTCTGCGCTCCATGCTTCTGGAGCTGGTGGTGGAGATGGTGCTTTCCGGTGCCACGGACTGCCTCGTCCTGCCGCCGAAGGATCCGCCCGAGGCGGCCCGACGCCTCGCCCGACTCGCCGGAGAGCGGCAACTGCGTAAGGAGCGGATCACCCGGCGCAAGCACGAAGCGTTCAGTACGATGGTGGGCGAGAGCGAGGCGATGATGAGTCTTCAGGAGCGGATTCTTCGTCTCTCCCGCAGCGACGCTTCTGTTTCCATCGAGGGAGAGACAGGAAGCGGAAAGGAGCTTGTCGCTCAGGCAATCCACCACCTCTCGAAACGGCGCACCCACGGTTTCGTGACGAGAAACTGCGCCTCCCTACCGGAGCAGCTGGTGGAGTCGGAACTCTTCGGGGTGGGCAGGGGCGCCTACACCGGTGCGGTGGAACGTCCCGGGAGTTTCGAGGAGGCTCATCGGGGCACCCTCTTTCTCGATGAGATCGCCGACCTCGCTCCCGCCGCCCAGAGCAAGCTGCTGAGGGTTACCGAGGACGGTCAGGTGCGGCGGGTCGGGGAGAGCGGCAAACGGGAGGTCGATGTTCGCCTCCTGGTGGCAAGCAACCGGCCTCTGCGTCGGCTCTGCAACGAGGGGGGATTTCGGCGGGATCTCTTTTTTCGTCTCTCGGCGCTCACGGTGGTGGTGCCGCCCCTCCGGGCGCGGATGGAGGACATCCGGGTAATAGCCTCCACCTACCTCGACCGTATGAGTCGGGGGGAGCGGGTTTTCAGTGAGGGGGCGCTGCGTCTCCTCGAGGGTCACCACTGGCCGGGAAACGTCCGGGAGCTTTTGAACGTGGTGGAGCGTTCGAGGGTACTGTGCGACGAGCGGGTCATCCCCCCGGAGGCGATAAGCATTGATGACTGGTTTGAGCCGTTTGTGCCGGAATCCTTGATTGATCCGCCGGGGAACGGCGGATTCCGGGGAGAGCAGCCGGCCATGCCGCCCGGGGCGCACGGGGCGCCCGGAGCGCACGGGGCACACGGGCCGCACGGGCCGCACGGGGCACAAGGGGCACACGGGGCACAAGGGCCGCCGACGGGCTCACGAAGGGGCGGGTCCGGGCAGACGCGAGGGCCGCTCCAGCGTGACCTGCCGTTGTAGCCGGCGCGGTGGGAGGACGGGGATCACGGGAGCTGTCGGACCGCGAACCCGCTGACGATGGGAAATCCGCGATCCTGCTCGTCGTAGTAGATGTCTACCACCTGCGCCGCCACCAGGAGCCGCTGATTGGGGAGGATAATCCCAGGAGCCGGGTCCCGGGGCGCTCGTTCCGGTACCCGCTCGGCGAACTCGGGCCCCTCGAGATAGACAAAGGCCTGATACATCTCGATCTCCTCGAGCCCCTGCCACTCTCCGGTTACCAGAACAACCTCGGCGAGGAAGGTTTCGGGATTGGGATCGAGGACGGTGACCTCCGAGACAAGACCGTCGAGCAGGTGGACCCGCTCGGTGTCCACGCCCTCGAGCCCTTGCTCCTCGATGGCTTCGACGAGCCCCTTGAGGGTGGCGTCGTAGGCGACGACGTCGTAGAACTCCTCAATACTCTGGGAAGAAACAGCGGTAGCCAGCAGGACCAGGACGGCAAAGAAGGAGGTGCGTGTTTTCATCGATCTCTCCTGATAGGAGAGTATAGCAGCAGGAGTGACCAGTGTCCAAAGCGGCGGATAACGTGGGAATTCCGGTCCGAAACGTGTAAAATTGGGCTCTATGGGCCTGCTGCGCCACGTGGACCATTCTGATCGACCCCTCGTCGGGCGCCGGGCGCTGGTGATCGGCGGCAGCGGCGGTATCGGGCGCCAGGTAAGCGTGCAGCTCGCCGAGGCGGGGGCCAATCTCGTTGTGCACGGCGGCTCGAACCGGGAACGACTCACGGAACTGCTCGAGGCGGTGCGAAAAAAGGGAGTCCGGGCCGAGGGGTTTCTCCAGTCCGTCCGCCACTCCGACGAGCTCCTCGACTCGGTGCGTCGCAGGATGCCCTTTGACATTGCCGTCGTCGCCTTCGGCCCCTACCTCCAGAAGTCCCTCGCCGAGACCACCGCCGCCGACTGGCGACGGATGGTGGATCTCAACCTCATCCTCCCGGGCTCTCTTGTCTCCCTCCTCGCCCCGGTGATGGCCGCCAACGGCTGGGGGCGGATCGTTCTTTTCGGGGGTACGAGGACCGAGCAGATCCGTGGCTTTCGGACCATCGCCGCCTACTCCGCCGCGAAGACCGGTGTCGGCTCCCTGGTGCGCTCGGCGGCGATGGAGTTTGGGGACAGAGGTGTCGCGATAAACGCCGTCGCCCCGGGATACGTGCAGACCGAGTATCTTTCCGCCGTCGAAATCCGCCGTCTCGCTATGAAGAGTCCCGACAAGACCCTGATACCCCCTTCATCTTTAGCGCAATTTGTGCTGAACCTGATTCTCCAGCGTAGTACAATAGTGAATGGTGCGGTGATACCCGCCGATAAGGGATTGTGACGGTTTGACAAAGGTGATTGCTAAGAATACACTTAGGAGACCCTGGAGAACATGTAAAAAGTCCACGAAGGAAGGTACACGGACCGAATGAGCAACAACGACATTGTCCCGGGTTTTGACGAGGAAAAAGACGACAGCCTAAAAATCCGACTTCAACAGATCGAGAGTGTTGACGGATGTCTCGTTCTATACCTGGATGGATACATCGACACATATAACTCGAACTTCTTTCAGAAGCGTGTAAACCGCGCGATCGAGGCGGGTTTCACGCGGCTCATATTTCATTGCAGTGGACTCAATTATGTCTCGAGTACCGGTATCGGCTCCTTTACGGCGTTTCTCAAGGCGGTCAAGCCCCGGGGAGGCGACCTGGTCCTGCTTGAGATCCAGCCGAAGGTATACGAGGTGTTCCAGCTCCTCGGCTTCTCCCAGTTTTTTCAGATCAAGGACAGCCTCGACGATGCGGTAGAACACTTTCAGAAGGATGGACAAGCTCCCACGAGCTCGATCTTTCCGAAGGTGTTCAAGTGTCCGATCTGCTCCACCAAGCTCAAGGCGACCAAGTCCGGGCGGTTCCGCTGTTCGAACTGTAAAACGATCCTCGCCATTGACGCGGCAGGGCAGGTGTTTCTCGGCTGAGGCGCCGAAGCGCTAAGGGTGGTCTGCCACCTTCGGCTGATCTCCCTCCGGCGGAGATTGCGCCGATCCACAACCGTCCCGGGGACCACGGTCTGATCGAGACCGCTCCCAGGAGGTTGGCCGGACTCCCGACAGGATGATAAAAGAGAAGATAGAGCGTTACATGATCAATCTCTCCCTGACCTATGAGGAACTGGGAGAAAATATCTGGGTCATCGACGACCCCGAAAAGGGGCTCGCCCACCTGTTCGTCTACGCCGAGGATCCTCTGGTCACCCTGCGAGCCAAGGTGATGGAGCTTCCTCATGAGAACCGGGAGCGCTTTTACGAGCAGTTGCTCCGCCTTAACAACGAGATGATCCACGGTGCCTACGCGCTGGAAGAAAACAACGTAGTTCTCGTGGATACGCTGGAATCGGCAACGATGGATATCGAGGAGTACCAGGGTTCCCTGGAGGCGATCGGCCTCGCCCTCGCTCAGCACTATCCGTTGCTCTCCCAATACCTCTAGGAGTTGCCCAGATGGGACTCTTTGACCGCCTCAGACGCGTCCTGAAATCGAATCTCAACGAGCTGATCAGCAAGGCTGAAAACCCGGAAAAGATGCTGAATCAGCTCATCATCGATATGAATCAGCAGCTCATCGACTCGAAAAAGAGCGTCGCCGCGGCAATTGCCGACGAGAAGAAGCTCGAGCGCCACTACAAGGAGCAGCTACAGGAAGCTGAGGAGTGGGAGCGTCGGGCGGTTCTCGCCCTCAAGTCCGGGAAGGAGGACCTCGCCCGGGAGGCGCTGGTTCGCAAACAGAAGGCCGGGGAGTACGCCGAGCAGTACCGGGAGCAGTTGCAGCAGCAGCAGGAATCGGTGGAGAAGCTCAAGGAGGCTCTGCGCTCCCTGCAGCAGAAGATCGAAGAGGCGCAGCGCAAGAAGAACCTCCTCATAGCCCGGGCTAAGCGGGCGGAGGCGCACAAGCGGATACAGGAGACGATCTCCGGGGTAAACGACACCTCCGCCTTCGAGACCTTTGAGCAGATGTCGCGGCGGATGGACGAGATCGAAGCCCAGAACGCGGCGATGGAGGAGCTCGAGGCGAGCTCGAGGGGCGGGAGCGACGATCCCCTGGAAAAGGAGTTCGCCAGGCTCGACTCTCCCGAATCCGACACCGACAAGGCGCTGGAAGCACTGAAGGAGCGCCTCGCTCTCGAGGACCGCAGTGAGGATTCCACGGGCGGGGAGAGCGCCGGTGGCGGAAAGAGCGCCGGTGGCGGGGAGTCTGTCGACGAGCGTCTCGCGCGACTGAAAAAAGAGCTGGAAGAAGAAGAGGAGTAGCGCCCCTGGTTCTCATCCTCCTCGAGAGCCTCTCTCCCTTTTCCCGAACCGCCTTATCCAACCAGACCGACCTCACCCTCGGCCCGACCCTCCCGGTGACGGACATTCCCGCCCTTGCCGACGCCGCCGAGGCAACCGCTCTTTTTATCGGCGCCTCGGCCTATCTGGAGGCGGGAGAGCAGATGGGGCGGGTCCAGCGGCTCCTTCCGGTCCTGGTCTTTGGACCCCCACAGCTCCTTCCGGAAGTGATGCTCCTCGGATGTGGGGACTATCTCAGAGAGCCCTGGGAGGAGGGCGAGCTCCTCGCCCGGTTCACCAGAGTGGTCGGGGTCCTGAGCTTCTCGGTGCGGGGCGTCCCGATGCGCCTCGCCGGCAGTGAGCTCAGCTCACCGGGAGGCACGCTCTCCCTTCCTCTGAAGGAGGCGAGGATCCTCAGGACGCTGATTCTGAGCCGCGGGGAGGTGGTGGACCGCGGGTTACTCGCGGCGGCGGCGGGGCTCCCCGGGGGAGGGGATGAGCAGGGGGCAGTGTACAGCGCCGGGGAGGCGAGTAACCGGTCGAGAGCTGTGGATATGCGGGTTTCCCGACTTCGAAGGCGGCTGTGCAGCTTGCTCGGCGCCGCCGGCGGCGAGGGCGGGGTGGTCGAATCGGTGTATGGAGCGGGATACCGTCTAGAATGTGGATAACCTGTGCATGAAATCGAGCCAAGGGTGTTTGCTATACACGTTTTAAGTACCTGCTTTCTCGTAGTCAGCCTCGAAGGTTCTTGATTCTTAACTGTCAGTAGCACAAAGAGTTAATGGTGGGCTAACAGCGAAGGCGCCCGGAACGGTGTCAATCTGACTCGCCCGGGGGTACATCTTTGTAGTTTCCCGGGATTGGGCGATGTGGATAACCTGTGCACAATCTGCGAACGCTCTCTAGATTCCTCCAATCTTGATAGGCCGAGGGTAGCGTGCTACGATACACCATCGTGAAGCACACACTGCTTGTGCCGATCCGTTTTCTGCTGGTCGCCCTTGCGGTTCTGCTGGTGGTGACTCTACTGGCCGCAGCCGTTGACCAGGGAAGTGGGGCGGGCGGGCAGGAGGCGGCCGGAACCAGAACGTTTATGCGCTCCGTGCTGCTCTCCCTGCCGGTGACCCTTCCGGCCTCGATTCTCGGGGCTATTCCAATCCAGCTGCTTCTCATCCTTCGCAATCCGGGACGGCCCGCCGGCTCCCTGCTCCTGCTGTTTGTCACCGCCGCGGCCCTCCAGTACGCCGCGGGAACCCTCCTCGAGCCTCCGGAGCCGACAGACAGGGAGCTCGGGCTCTTTCAGCCGGGGCTCATCCTCGAGACTCCCGAGTACGCCTTCGCCTTTCGCGGGCGCTCGGGAAGTGCCGTGACGGGGGTGCTCCTCGAGCAGCCGCTGGAGGATCCGGTCCTGTCGGTCCACCGGGAGGGGTTTATCGACCTCGCCGGCCGCCGGCTCCTGTTGCCTGAGTCGGGAGTCTCTCTGCCCCTCGAGGCAGACTACGCGCCCTCAGCCTCCCTCTATCGCCCGCCGGCGGTTATTGCCGGTTTTGTTTCCGACGTCCTGCTCTTTGTGGAAAGCCTCGGCTCCCCCCGAGGCGGTCTCGACTATCTCCTCCTTCTTGCCTCCACCACCCTGCTTTTTGTCTCACTATGGACCTTCGCCCGCGCCACCAACTGGAAACTGATGAACCTGATCCTCCTCTGGTTCGCGGTCAGGCTCTTTTTTCTGCTCTTTCGGCTGCTGCGCAGCGACCTTGTCACCTCCCTCGCCGAACAGCAGCTCCCGGAGAGCCTCGCCTCCTACCTCACCCCGGGGGTGGTTACGGTTCTCGCACTTCTGTTGCTTCTCCTGGCGATACTCATGCCGCCCCTGAAAGAGTGGAAGCGAGGAGTCGGCGATGCGTAGCGGCTCCAAGCCGATGATCATCCTGCTCGTCTTTTACGTTCTCGCCCTGCTGTTCGCCGCGGTACTGGCGGTCTTTACCTTTCCAGGAGATCAGGTCCACGAGTCATTTACCCTTACCTATCTCCTTGCCGCTTCGGTCTCCAACCTCTTTTACTACCTCTTTGCCTTCCATGGCGCGGGGATACTTCTCGCCTTCTCCCTCTTTATCTCCAGGAGCGATCTGAAGCCGAAGAGTGCGAGCCTGATCAGCGGGAGTCGGGGGACGGTACTACTGCTCATCCTGACAGGTCTCATCTACGCCCTCGGGGCGACGTGGTTTATCCCGGCATCCAACCGGGCGACCAGCGACTTCCGCTATCACACCGAGCTCGCCGACGAGCTGCGCGGGGACGCGGCACTCTTCGAGGAGTCCCGGCAGTACAGCCGCGCCCTCGCCGCCCTCGAGGGTTACGTCGCTCTGGTGGGGGAAAGCGATGAGATAACCCGGCGGATGGACAACCTCGAGAGCCGGATCTCCGAGGAGGAGCTCGCACGGACTCCCAGGGTGGAGGATGAGGGGCGGCGGTTTCTCAGGAGTGAGCTGCGGGAACTCAGCCCCGCGGAGCTCGTGGTTCAGGCACGGTCGTTCATGGAGGAGGAGGACTACTACTCAGCCCACTACTACGCCGACCTCGCCTGGCGGATGAGCGACGGCCTCCGTCCCGACGCTCGGCGCCTTGCCAGTGAGGCGTGGGAGGAGATCTCCACCCTCGCCCTCTCCCGAATGGAAGAGGAGCAGTCGGACTACTTCCAGCGGAAGCGCGACGCCTACCGGGCGTTCCAGGGGGGGCAGAGCTCTCCCGAGAGTCTCATCGACGCCTACTACCTGTTTCTTGACCTCCAGCGGGAGCGCCCGGAGGACCCGGACCTGGAGAACTACCTCTCCCTCTCCCGACAGCAGCTTCGGGAGGTGAGTTTCTTTCTCGAGGACGCCGAAGCGGTGCGGGCTAACCCCGGAGCCCGGGAGATACTCGGGGTAAACGACCGTTCCGCCACGGAGTGGGAGGTGTTCCGGGTCGGCAAGCTTGTCCGAGACGGGGAGGACCACTATTTCTATGATCTCGAGGTGGTCAGGTTCGATGAGGCCGGGACGGTTCTCTTTCACTTTCAGGCGCCGTACGCGAAAATGATCGGCTCGGTGCTCAACATGCAGGCGATTTCCCGCGACTCCGCCGAGGTCCGGGAGTTGCCCCGGGTGATCACCGGCGAGCTTCCCGGTGAGCTCGGCTACATGTACGAGATCTCCTACACCACCACGGAACTGGCCACCGCCGGCTCCGGGGTAGACCGACGGGAGGAGGCGAACATTGTGGAGCTCTTCGCCCTCAGGAACCTCGCCGCCGATCTCGCCCTTCCTCAGGAGCCCCTCGAGGCGGAGCTCGTCGGTCGGGTGGCGGAGCCGGTGGTGTTCATCTCGCTCTCCCTCCTCTTTCTCGGCATCGGCTACGGTATGCGAAGCCGGTATGTAGGCAGAGTTCCCGCTCCGGCGATGCTCTTTCTGCCCCTGCTTCCCGTTATCTCTCATATCGTCTTTGTTCTCCTCGGCTACGTCGTATCGGTTCTCTCAGCCTCGCTTCTACTCTTCCTCAGCTGGACGGCTACGGTTCTGGTCCTCGGCTCCCTGCTCTTTCTCTTTCTCTGTATCGCCCTGTTCTCGGTGGTCAGAACGTCGGTTGGCTGAGGCGTGATGAGTCGGTATCTCGGTCGCCTCATCGGGGCTGCAGTTGGACTTACCGGCGGCGTCTACGGGGTGGTCGTCGGCTTTCTCGTGGGGACGCTCCTGGACAATCTGCTCGAGGAGAGACGGAACCATCGCGGGCTCGAGGCGTTTCTCTTTACCCGCCGCGCCCTGGGGATGCCGAAAGAGCGAGTCGAACTCTGGTCAATCGCCGCCCTGGCCACCAAACTTCTCACCCTCCGGGGATCTCCCCTTGATGAGCAGCTCAAGGTGGTGCGCGGCTACCTCGGCCGGGAGTTCGACCTGGGTCGAGTTGATGATCTCATCGAGGAGGTGCTTCTCTACCCCGACGCCCTGGCGGAGGATCTGATCGTCCGGCGCTGGTCCGACCTGGGGGAGAATCGGAAGCTCTGGAAGGAGGAGGTGGTCTGCTGGTTCTATGAGCTCGCCGGGGAGCGGGATGAGGGGGTGAGCCTCGAGGAGCGAGGGTGGATCCGTCGTGTCGCGCAGCTCATGGGGGTTGCGGGAGAGCAGCTGCGACAGATCGAGGCGGAAGCGCCCTTCCTCGATGCCGAGGCCGCCGGACTCCTCGGGGTGCCGCGGTCGGCGGACCGGGAGGAGCTGCGCCGGGTATATCGCCGCCTCGCCTCACAGTTCCACCCCGACACCGCCGGGGTACTCGCGGAGGATCAGCGTCGCCTGAGCGAGGCCGCCTTTGTCCGTATACGGGAGGCGTACGAGCGGCTCATGCGCCACCTCGAGGAGCTCGACCGGTAGCGTTGTGCGCCTGAGCTAGCCCGAGACTTCGACCCGCTCGACCTGGGCGCCGAGGGCTCTGAGCCGCTCGGTGATGTTCTCGTAGCCCCGCTCGACCTGGTAGACGTTCTGGATCGTACTCTCCCCCTGGGCGCAGAGGGCTGCGATAACCATCGCCATTCCCGCCCGTACATCCGGGGAGACGAGCTCCGAACCGGTCAGCCTCGACGGCCCGGAGACCACCGCCCGATGGGGGTCACAGAGGACTATCTTCGCGCCCATTCCAATCAGCTTGTCCACAAAGAACATCCGTGACTCGAACATCTTCTCGTGGATGAGCACCGTCCCCTCCACCTGGGTTGCCACGACGGTGATAATACTGGTCAGGTCCGGGGGAAACCCGGGCCACGGGGCGTCGTCGATCTTGGGAATCATGCCGCCCATGTCGGAAACGACCCGGAGGCTCTGATTCGGGGGTATGTAGATGTCCTCCCCCCGCCTCTCCCAGTGGATGCCGAGCTTGGCAAAGGCGAGTTTCACCATCCGCAGATGGTTAGGCCCGGCCGCCTCGATGGTGAGTTCCCCGTGGGTCACCGCGGCAAGCCCGATAAAGGAGCCCACCTCCATGTAGTCCGCCCCAATGGCGAAGTCGGTGCCGGAAAGCTCCTTTACTCCCTCGATGTCGAGGATATTGGAGCCGATGCCGGAGATCTTCGCCCCCATGCTGTTGAGCATGTTGCACAGATCCTGGATGTGAGGCTCGCTCGCGGCGTTCTCGATCCTGGTCTGCCCCTCGGCGAGGACCGCAGCCATGATCGCGTTCTCCGTGGCGGTAACCGATGCCTCGTCGAGAAAGATGTTAACCCCTATGAGCTTGTTCGCGCTTATGTCGAAAACCCCGTCGGTCTCGACCCGCGCTCCGAGCGCCTCGAGGGCGAGAAAGTGGGTATCGAGGCGTCGGCGACCGATAACGTCACCCCCCGGGGGCGGAAGGGTGACCTTCCCGGCCCGGGCGAGGAGGGGTCCGGCAAAGAGGATCGAGGCGCGGATCCGTCTGGAGAGCTCGCTGGGGATGGTCGTTTCCCTGATCTCCGCCGCCTGGACCTCCCAGGTCCCGTGCTCGTCGCCCCGCTCCACCGTGACGCCGAGCTTGCTCACAATATCAAGCATCACCAGGACATCCTCGATGTCCGGCAGATTGCGCAGTGTTACCTTCTCCCCGGTAAGGAGGGTTGCGGCTATGCACGGGAGAGCGGCGTTCTTGTTGCCGCTCGCCCGGATCCGACCCTTTATCGGAAAGCCGCCGTCGATCCGGTAGGTGTACATAGGTAGGATACTCCGGTATCACCGAAGCTCTGTCAATCCGGTTTTCGGACTCAGCAGATCCTTTCCAACCTGCTTTCCGGCTCAGGCGAAATCGACCGCTTTACTCCCCGGAGGAGAGGAGCTTGAGTTCCGGGTTCTCCCCCGCCTCGACCCGGAGAGCGACGGTGATCTCGAAGATGTGCTCCTCTCCCCCGGATATGACGAGGATCTCCGTGGTCACGGTAGGGCGGGAGTCGGCGAGGTTGAAGGGGTTTGAACGGATATCCGGGACAAAGACGAAGGAGCGGTCCCGGAGCTCGGAGAGCGGGGTGGCGTCGGCGGGGAGAAGGTAGGCGTCGATATCTCCATCTCCCCGGGCGTAGCGTCGCAGAAGAAGCTCATCCTCCCCGGCGAGGAGGAGCCGGCGTACCTCGGTGAGGAGCTCCCCGGTCCGCTCGACGAGGGGAACGCGGCTGCGTCGCTGCAGCGTTCCCCGGTGGAACTGGTAGAGGGTAAAGTAACTCTCCTCGATCCCCCTCGGGGTGAGCTCGGTCTCGAGGTGGATGATCTCCTCCTCGCCGTTGTCGTCAACATCTCTGACAAAAAAACCGCGTCTCGTATCGGTGACAAAGAGGTAGCGCTGGGGACTCTTGAACGTCGGGTCGGCTCCAAAGAGCAGATGGCGCTGCTGCTCCCGCTCCTCGAAGCGGAGGTAGACCAGAGATCCCCGGGGCGCCACGGAGAGAGAGGAGAACTCCTGAAGAAGGAGAAACGACCCCGGGCGGACGAGGAGATCCTCCCCCGAGGCGAGGCGGAGGATCAGAAGTGGCTCCCGGCGGTCACGGGTCGATCCGGAGAGGTTTGCCTGCAATCCCAGCTCGTCGAGCTCCACCGGGGCGCCGGAGAGGGCGAGGTAGGCGAGGTCCTCCTCGCCGTCTGCATCCCAGTCCCCCCGACGGACCGCCGCAGACCCCGATTCGAGGACCAGCGCCATCCCCGGAGGCAGAAGGGAGTCCACGGGAGTTCGGGCAATCTCCTCTTCCGGCTCCTCCTGTTCATCCTCCTCCTCCCTTTCCACCGGTCGCAGCTCGGCGGGCTGCCGCGGTTCCGGCTCCCCCCTGCCCTCCGGCGGCTCGTCCACCGGGGGGGAGAGACAGGAGGCGAGGAGGGACAGAAGGGCGAGGGCGGCGAGCAGCTTCATATCTTGATTGAAAAGTATCGAACTAATAGAGTGAGGCGCAAGGAAAGCCCCTGATGAAAGTTATGAAATTCGGCGGAAGCTCGCTTGCCGACGCGGATCGGATCCGCTCGGTCGCCTCCATAGTTACAGAGTCCGGGGGTTCCACTGCTGCGATGGTACTCTCGGCGATGAAGGGGGTTACCGACCTTCTCATTACCGCCGCCACCCGGGCCGCGGCGGGTGACACAAGGTACAAAGAGGAGCTCGCAACCATAATCGAGCGTCACCGGGAGGTGGCGGAGGATCTCCTTGCGGACAGCCCGGAGCGCCGGCCGGTACGGGAGGCGGTGGACGCGCTTATCGAGGAGCTCGGCGACCTCCTGCGGGGGGTGGAACTGGTCCAGGAGTGCTCCCCCCGGACCCTCGACCTCATCGTCAGCTTCGGGGAGCGTCTCAACTGCACCATTTGCGCAGCCTACCTCCGCAGCCAGGGAGATCCGGCACAGATGGTGGACGCCCGGAAGCTGATTATCACCGACAATACCCACGGCAGCGCCGTCGTCGAGTTCGACCGGAGTTACCGACTCATCGAGGACGCCCTCGCCGGCCTCCCGGAGGGGACGATCCCAGTCATTACCGGCTTTATCGCGTCCACCGAGGACGGGGTGACCACCACCCTCGGTCGCAACGGCTCGGACTACACCGCCTCTCTCATCGGTGCGGCCCTCTCCGCCGAGGCGGTGGAGATATGGACCGACGTCGACGGTGTTCTCAGCGCCGATCCCCGGGTGGTGCCGGAGGCTTTTGTCGTGGAGGAGATAAGTCTCCAGGAGGCGATGGAGCTCTCATACTTCGGCGCGGAGGTGATTCATCCTTTTACCATGGTCCCGGCGATAGAGCGGGGCGTCCCGCTCTGGATCAAGAACACCCTCAACCCCGCGGCCAGGGGAACCCGGATCTCCGACAACCCGCCTCCCACGCAGCGCCCGATCACCGGGGTGGCAAGCATCGAGAACGTCGCCCTCATTAACGTCGAGGGGGGCGGCATGATGGGCATTCCCGGTATGGCCTCACGGGTCTTTACCGCGATGGCCCGGGCATCGGTAAACGTGATCATGATCTCCCAGGCGTCGAGCGAGCACAGCATCTGCCTGGTGATTCGGGAGAGCGAAGTGGAGCGTGCCCTCAACGGGTTGCGCTCGGAGCTCGACTACGAGCTCAAGCGGCGGCAGATCGACGACTTTGTCCACATACCCGGTCTCGAGATAATCGCGGTGATCGGGGCGAACATGCGGGGAACCCCGGGGATCTCCGGGCGACTGTTCAGCGCCCTCGGAGCGGAGGGGATCAACGTTCTCGCTATCGCCCAGGGGTCCTCGGAGATGAACATCTCCTTTCTGGTGCGGAGCGCCGAGCGCGCCCACACCCTCCAGACGGTGCACCGCGCCTTTTTCAAGGAGTCCGGATCATGAGGTTTCGAAGCACCCGGGGCACGGGAGGGGAGTTCAGCTTTCGGGAGGCGCTGCTCAAGGGGCTCGCCCCGGATGGGGGACTCTTCGAGCCGACTGAGGAACCGAACCTGCGCTCCCTCATCAGAGGATTCGACCAGGAGACTCCCTTTGTAACGATCGCCGGCGAGATGCTCTCGGCTCTCTTTCCTGAGGAGTATCCCGACCGGAAGGGGATGGAGATCGCGGCGAAGGCGTTTCCCTTCTCCCCGGAGCTCACGAGGCTCGCGCCGGGGATCCGGCTTCTCGAACTCTTCCACGGTCCATCCTGCGCCTTCAAGGATTTCGGAGCGTCCTTTCTCGCCACAGCAATGGAGGACGCCCTTCTCGACACAGAGCGCCGGGCGGTGATCCTTACCGCCACCAGCGGAGACACCGGGAGCGCCGTGGCCCAGGCGTTCTACCGCCGGCGCAACATAGATGTGGTTATTCTCTACCCTTCCGGGCGGGTATCGCCCCTCCAGGAGAAGCAGCTTACCACCCTCGGGGAGAACATCCTCGCCCTCGAGGTCCACGGCTCCTTTGATGACTGCCAGCGGCTGGTCAAGGAGGCGTTCCAGGACCCGGAGCTCTCCGGCGCGATCCCCCTCACCTCGGCGAACTCGATCAATGTGGGCAGGCTCATTCCGCAGTCTTTTTACTACATCTTTGCTTTCACCCGCCTCAAAAAAAAGACCGCCGGTGAGCTCGTTTTTGCCGTGCCCAGCGGCAACTTCGGCAATCTTACAGCCGGGGTCTTCGCCTGGAGGTGGGGGATGCCGGCAAACGCCTTTCTCGCGGCGACCAACGAAAACGATGTGGTGCCCGAGTTCCTCTCCAGCGGCGTCTACCGACCCCGCCCCTCGATCCGGACCCTGGCCAACGCGATGGATGTAGGTAACCCGAGCAACTTCGAGCGGCTTCTGCGGATCTTCGAGTCCGGCTCCCTGGCGATAACCTCGATGATCACAGGCAGCGCCGTTACCGACCAGGAGATCGCCTCCACCATGAGGCGATACTACGAGGAGCAGGGCGCGTTTCTCTGTCCCCACACCGCCGCCGGCGTCTACGCCTCGGAAAAGTTCGCCCGCCGGGAGATGGCGAGCCAGGGGATCGTCGCAGCCCTCGCCACCGCCCACCCCGCAAAGTTCATCGAGGTCTTCGATGATCATGTCGGCCGGCGCCCCCAGATCCCCGAGCGCCTCGCCCGCCACCTGGAGATGGAAAAGGTCTCTGTGGAAATCGAGAGCAGTCTCGATGCTCTGCGCTCGCAGTTGATCTCCCGCTACGCCGGGTAGCGCGGCCCGCCCCGTGGGCCGCGCCCGCCCCGGGAGCCGCGCCCGCCCCGGAACCTTGCCCGCCCCGGGAGCCTTGCCTCGGGAGCCCGCCCCGGAACCTTGCCCGCCCCGTGGGCCGCGCCCGCCTCGGGGCGCCTGCCTCGGGCGGCGCCGGGTCTTACTCCACCAGCAGTCGGACCAGCTTTTTCCCCTCGGCGTCCCGGAAGGGATTTCGCTCGTTTCTCAGAAAGGAGCGGTAGACCCTGCACGCCCGGTAGTAACTCTCCGGCCCCCGGAAGGTTGCCGAGACGTCGCAGCGGTGGAGCTCGAGGAGAAAGGGGAAGAGCTCCCGCTGCATGAGAGGGCGGCTGCGGTGGGTCGGCAGCCGGTGGAGGGCGCCGGGGATCATATGGAAGCGGACGAGCCAGTCAACCGCCTCCACCATATCCTGGGGATACCCGAAGCGGTCGAGGATCTCCCGGGCCACCTCCGCACCGATGTCGGCGTGCCGACTGAAACGTTGCGCCCCCTCGGCGTAGCTGAAGGGCTTACCGATATCGTGAAAAAGCAGCGCCAGGGAGAGGATCTCCTCGTAGGTCTTACGGTACTTGAGGGTCTCGAGGGTGTGAGTCCAGACGTTCCCCTCGGGGTGCCCCTCCTTGGAGTGGTCGGTCTCGTTCATCCTCGCCATCTCCGGCAGGAGCGCCTCGAGGATACCCCCGATGCGCAGAAGCTCGAGCCCCCGCCACGGCGTCGGACCGGTGAGGATGAGAGAAAAGGCGGGGCGAAGGGTTGAAAGGTCCTCGCCGAGCCTCTCTCCGATCGGTTCCGGCAGCCTCCGGGGCTGCTCGAGGGGGTAGCGGGAGAGGAGGATCGCCAGGTCGAGCCAGCGGTGGAGGCGCTCATAGCCTGTCACGGGAAAGGAACGCTCCTGGCCGACCGAGCCTGAGCGCACGAGGTCGTACGCCTCCTCGAGGTCGAGGTAGCAGTCCCGACTGCTCTCGTAGAGCAGGTGTTGAACCTGGTAGCTTCGCCCCGGTAGCTCCCTGATGGTGTCGGCGCACCGGATGAGCAGCTGCTGCCCCTCGTGGTGGGCGAGGGCGTCGGAGTCGAGGTACCCCTGGAAGCTCATCTCATCGAAATGGGCTGCAATCTCCGAGAGGTTCGCCTCCACAACGAGGTATCGGAAGGGAGCCGCCGGGACGCGGAAGTAACGGTCGAGGGCGGTAAAGGAGTCCCAGGCGTATCGGATGCCCGCGGACTCAAGCTCTCTGATGCGCATAGAGCACTCCTCGACACAACGATAGCGACGAGTCGACCAGCTGTCCACCCCGAAACGCTCACCATTCCTTTACCTGAGTGAAGTAGGTATAGTTGTCACCGCTGCAGTGACCTCTGTTTCTCGAGAGCAAGGGGGGATGGAAGGATGAAGGGCTTTACCAGGAAGGAGCGGAGCTGGGTCTTCTACGACTGGGCAAACTCCGCCTATTCGATCATTATCACAACGGCGATCTTTCCGCTCTTTTACGAGAGCATCGCGCCGGAGCGCATCTACGTTGCCACCTGGGGGTTTGCCAACAGCGGCGCGAGTATCATCATGGCGGTCCTCGCACCAGTTCTCGGAACGATCGCCGACTATCGGGGCAACAAGAAGCGGTTCTTCTCCTTCTTCTTTGCCCTCGGGGTCGCGAGCACCTTCGCCCTCGCCCTCTTTGAGCAAGGTGAGTGGCTGCCGGCACTCATGGTCTATGTCGCCTCGGCTATCGGTTTTGCCGGGGCGAACATCTTCTACGACTCCTTTCTCACCGATGTCACCGAGGCGAAGCGGATGGACTGGGTCTCGGCGAACGGGTTCGGATGGGGCTACATCGGAAGCGTCATCCCCTTTGTCATATCTCTTCTCCTGGTGATAGGCAGCGACGCCCTCGGATTTGAACGTCCAACGACGGCGGTGCGGATCGCCTTTCTCATCACCGCGCTCTGGTGGCTCGGCTTTTCGATACCCCTGCTGCGAAACGTGACGCAGGTCTACTTTGTGCCACCCTCTGCCACGCCGATCAGAGACAGCTTTCGACGCCTCGCCGACACCTTTCGAAACATCCGGCAGTACCGGCAGGTCTTTCTCTTTCTCGTCGCCTACTTTTTCTACATTGACGGGGTAGACACGATCATAAAGATGGCGACTCCGATCGCCCGGAGCATGGGGATCGATTCAAACATGCTCCTGGTGATTCTCCTGGCGATACAACTGGTCGCCTTTCCCTTCGCGATCCTCTACGGGAAGCTCGCCGAGCGGTTCTCCGCCCGTAAAATGCTTTATGTAGGGATTCTGGTCTACGTCGTGGTGGTGTTTGTCGCCTTTCTCCTGCCGAGCTTCGAGGACCCGGGAGTTCGCACCGCTCTGTTCTGGGTGCTCTCGATGCTCGTCGCCTCGAGCCAGGGGGGTATCCAGGCGCTCTCCCGCTCCTTTTACGGCAAGATCATCCCCCCTGAGAAATCGGCGGAGTTCTTCGGCTTCTACAACATCTTCGGTCGGTTTGCCGCGATCATGGGTCCGCTCCTGGTCGGAGGGTTTACCCTCGTTACCGGGCAGGAGCGCTTCGGCATCCTCAGCGTTCTCGGACTCTTTCTGTTGGGCGGGCTGGTCCTGAAGATGGTTGAGGAACCGGCGGCCGCCTCGCAGTGACGGCGGCCGCCTCGCAGTGACGGCGGCCGCCGGGCAACGTTTCCGGCTACTCCCGGTTACCGAGGAGACGCAGGAGAAAGAGAAAGATGTTGATAAAGTCGAGGTAGAGCTTGAGCGCTCCCATGATGGAGAGGCGCATAAAGGTCGCCTCGTCGGCGTCGCTCATCTGCGCACTCCACTGCTTGATAATCTGGGTGTCGTAGGCGGTGAGTCCGAGGAATAGAAAAACCCCCACAAAGGAGATACCCCAGGAGAGGGCGCTGCTCCCGATGAACATGTTAACCAGGGAGGCGATAATGATCCCGAACAGCCCCATAATCAGGTAGTTGCCCACCGAGGAGAGGTCCTTTCTGGTTGTCATCGCCCAGAGACTCATCGTGCCGAACATTCCCGCGGCGACAAAGAACGCCTGGGCGATACTGGCGGCGGTATAGATGAGAAAGACCACCGAGAGGGTCACCCCGTTGAGGATCGAGTAGCCGGCAAAGGCGGCGGTCGCCGTAGCGGGAGACATGGTGTGGATCCTCGCAGAAAGCCAGAATACCAGCCCCAGCTCTCCGATGATGAGCCCGAAAAAGAGAGCCCTGTTACCGAGGAGTGTGCGCACCATCCCCTCGTTAGAGGAGACCAGAAGGGCGACCACGCCGGTAATCGCGAGACCGAGGGTCATCCACATATAGACGTTCTTCAGAATTGTCTGCTCCCGGACAAAACCCTGGGAGATCGCTCTGTCGAATCCGTTTTCTCTCATTTGTTCTTCAACCTCCGGCTCACCGGCGGCGGCGAGCCAGGACAAATGTAACGTGGAGTATTTGCGGTGATCAAGATCTTCCGAGGGCGGCGGAATGTGGTAGAGTTGGGAGATGACCGTCACCATCCGTCGACCTGACGACTTCCATATTCATCTCAGACAGGGAGAGGCTCTCGCCTCCTACGCACGGGAGGCAGCGGCGGTTTTCGCCCGGGCGATGGTGATGCCCAACACCCTCCCCCCTGTCGTCTCCGCCCGGGACGTTCTCGATTACCGCAGACAGATCCTCGATGCCACCGAGGGGAGCGGGTTCGAGCCGCTGATGACCTTCAAGCTCCTTCCTGAGATCGAGGCGGAGGAGGTGGGAAGGATGAAGGAGGCCGGGGTTATCGCCGGAAAGCTCTATCCCCGGGGGGCGACGACCAACGCCGAGGACGGCGCGCTGCGGGTGGAGGAGCTCTTTGCGCTGATCGGGGCGATGGAGGAGGCGGAGGTGGTGCTCTCGATCCACGGAGAGGATCCTGACGCCTTCTCCCTTGACCGGGAGTACGCCTTTTTGCCGGCGGTGGAGCGGATCCTCGAGGAGTTTCCCCGGCTCCGGGTCGTCCTCGAGCACATATCCGACGCCCGAAGCGTCGCCTTTGTCCGGGAGGGCCCGGATCGCCTCGCCGCGACGATCACCGTTCACCACCTCTACCTCTCCCTCGACGATGTTGTGGGCAGCTTTATCATGCCCCACCACTTCTGCAAACCGATAGCGAAGCGACCTGAGGACCGGGGCGCCCTGGTCGCCGCGGCGCTTTCGGGAGATCCGCGCTTTTTTCTCGGCACCGACAGCGCCCCCCATCCGGTGGGAGCCAAGGAGTGTAGTGAGGGGTGCGCCGGGGTCTACACCGCCCCGGTGGCGATGCCGCTTCTGGCGATGCTCTTCGAGCGCCACGGGGGGGCGGCGTGGACTCGCCGTCTGGAGGATTTTACCTCCCGCTTCGGGGCGCAGTTCTACCGGCTCCCTCTCAACGGTGAGGCCCTCGAGCTCCGCAGAGAGGAGTGGAAGGTCCCGGAACGCTACGGCGATGTGGTTCCCTTCCGTGCCGGGGCGGAGCTGAGCTGGCAGTGCAGCGTGCCGGACCGGGAGGGTTAGGAAGCTGCGAAGCGTCCCAGGGGGAGCAATTTTTGACCGGAACACTCCGGAATCACTATCTTGCGAGGATGAGACGGTTCAAGCAGATAGGTGTGTACCTCGCTCCGGGGTTGTTAGTAGGGATCCTTGCCTCCTGTGCTACCTTCGATGAGTCGCCTCGCGGGGCGCAGCGTTTCGTCGCCGAGGCTCCCGTCGTGGAGCTCGAGGAGCCGGCGGATCTCCGGGAGATTCTCTACGTCTCGGGTCTCGGGAGATCCCTGGCGACGGTTGGGGCCGACGGCACACCGGGCAGCGTGCTTCTGGAGTCCGACGGTTTTCCAGGCTTTCCCCGGGGGGTAATAACCGCCCATTCCTGGAGCCCCGACGGGGAGGCTGTGGTGGCCGCGGTCCATCTCCGGGACGAGTCCGGAGAGCGGCTTGAGGCGCTCTACGTCGCCCGGGAGGGCGAGGAAGAGGTCGTGCCGGTCTATACCTCCGGGGAAGTCGCGCCCTTCTACCTCTACTGGAACCCCAACGGCGAGGAGCTCTCCTTTATCGGAGGCGACGGTTCCGGGGCGCTGTTTCTCTACGTTGTCGACCTCGCTTCCGGGGAGGCGACAGTCGCTCACCGGGGCAACGGCTCTATCTACTGGAGCTGGTCCTCCGACGGGCGGACGCTCATCACCCACACCGGGGGCAGCCTTCGAGAGGGAGCGGGGACCCTTCGACTCCACACCAGGGGATCCGGGAGCTTTACTGCTTCGGTTCTCACGGTAGAGGAGAGCAGCGCCGGGCGCTTTCAGGTGCCGGACTTTGCAAATAGTGGAGACCGGATCGCCGTCGCTCTCAGAAACGCTCAAGGGACAAGCACCGTGGCGATTCTCAACAGCGACGGAACCCTTCGCCGCCGGATCGCCGATTTTGAAGGGATAGCCTCCCTCGCCTGGAGCCCCAACGGCCGCTACCTCGCCTACGTGGCGGGAAACATACGCTTCGGCGGAGGCATCGTGGGCACACTCAACGTCGTGGACACCGAGCGGATCGACCAGGTAGTCTCGCCGGCCCCCGCCGCGACCCCGGCCGCACTCACCGCCGCCGCCGCCGCAACCCCGGCCCCCGCCGCGGGAGGCGGGCGGGAGAGCTTCGTTGCCACCCTCGCCACGGCGACGGAGGAGGGGACGGAGAACAACGCGCTTCCCACCCGGGTTCTCTCGAACTTCTGGGCTCCCGACTCCAGCGCAATTCTCTACTTCAAGCCGCGTTACATTAACCAGGGGGATACGCTGCAGATCCTCATGGAAGCGTCCCTCTGGGACCCCGAGGAGGGCGAGAGCGAGGTTCTCGGTAGCTTCCAGCCGGCGGATGAGTTTCTCCGGCGGGTGCTGCCCTTTTACGATCAGTACGCCCGGTCGAGTTCGTTCTGGTCCCCCGACGCGCGCCAGATTGTCTTTAACGGGGTGAATGAGGAGGGGGATCAGTCGATTTTCGTCATCGACCTCGATGATCGCGAGGCGGGCCCCCGGGAGGTAGCCGAGGGGGTGGTGCCCCTCTGGCAGCCCCGGTAATACCGGTTACACCGGGTGTGAGACAGCTAGGCCGGCGGTGTCAGACGCCCCGCTTCTCCGCCCAGCGGCGTAGTCGCTTCATCCCCTCCCGCAGGCGCTCCTCTCCGGCGAGATGGGTGACCACCAGAAACCCTTCGCCTTCCCCCAACTCCTCTCCCTGGTAAAAGTAGCCGGGGTGGAGGTAGGTGCGCTCCTCCTCGAGGAGCCCGACCGCGATCGCCTCGTCGTCGTAGCCCGCAGCCTCCCAGGCCGGTCCGATAGAGAGGGTTGCGTAGATGCCGCCCTCCGCGGGAATCAGGGTGAGCCCCGGAAGCTCCGCGGCCTCCTCGCGAAGTATCTCCCGACGTCGGCGGATCTCCTCCCGCATCGCGTTTCTGAACGGCTCGAGCGCCTCCAGGAGATCCGGCAGGGCGTGCTGGATGTAGCTGTTCGCCCCGAGGAGCAGGTCGTTTGCAAAGGCGAGGGCCTCGGTGTAGCGCTCCGCCTCCGGCCCGTGGACGGTAATCCAGCCGAGCTTCATGTCCGCCGAGGCGAGGAGTTTGGAAAGACCGTTAAGGGTGAAGACGGTGACTCCCTCCCGGGCGGCGAGTTTCGCGGCAACAGGAAATCCCTCTTCCCGATAACAGAGGTCCGAGAAAACCTCGTCGACGATGATGGGAAAGCCGTGTTTCCGGGCGAGTCGAAAGAGCCGTCTCTGTTCAGTCTCGTCCATTATATGCCCCGTCGGGTTGCCCGGGGAGACGATGACCGCCGCACCGACCCGGGAGGCGGGTCCCCCCGCGGGGAGCAGACGGCTCCTGAGCTTGTAGCCGTAGGAGGGGGAGAGGGGGTAACTCATCACCTCGACTCCCGCCTGCCGGGAGAGGTAGTCGAACAGCGGGTAGCCCGGGGCGGGCAGGAGAACCCGCTTACCCTCCTCGAGAACCGTCGTAAAGATGAGCAGATACGCCTCACTGGTGGAGGCGGTGATGATTACCCGCTCCGGATCGGTGGCCACACCTCGCTTCTGGTCGAACTCCGCCACCGCCCGCCGGGCCGCCGGACTGCCCTGAGGATGGGGGCGGTAGAAGCGGTCGGCGAGATAGGTTCGGAAGGTCGCCTCGAAAGGCTCCGGGGGCGGGAGAAACCCCGCGGCGTGAAAGTTGCTCTCCACCAGAGAGAGGACCGGACCGTCGGCGGCGACACTTTTGTAGACTTCATGGAGCTTGTTTTCTCGATACGCCACAAGAGCATCAGGCTATCACGCGCGCCCCCACTCTGTTGAGCATGGCCGCCTTCGATTGTACACTTTCGCCATGGGCAGGTACGCGATTGCGGTCTTCGACGTCGGTAAGACGAACAAAAAACTCCTCATATACTCCGAGGAGCTCGAGCTTCTCGACTCGGTCTACCGAAGCTTTCCGGTCCGGGTGGAGGGGGGCGTAGAGGTGGAGCCGATTGACGAGGTGGAGCTCTGGTTAGTCGAGAACCTCCGCCGTTTCGCCGGAGCGTACGCGATCCGGGTGGTTTCGGTGACCACCCACGGAGCTTCATTTGTCGGCGTCGATGCCGCCGGCGAGCAGAGCATGCCGATGCTCTCCTACACCCACGAGCCGGGAGACGCCTTCCACGAGGAGTTCTACAACCTCGTGGGTGAGCGAGGCGAGCTGCAGCGACGGACCGCCACAATGGATCTCGGGGCGCTGATAAACCCGGCAAAGGGGATCTACTTCTGCCGGAAGCACTACCCCGAGGCGTTCGAGCGGACCGCCCACATACTCTTTTTCCCGCAGTACTGGGGTTTCCGGATGACCGGTGAGGTTGCCGCCGACTACACCTATGCCGGCTGCCACACCTACCTCTGGGACTTCGAGCGGTGGGACTGGTCCCACGTCGCCGATACCCTCGGGATCAGGGAAAAGCTCCCCCAGCGGATCGGCCGTTCCTGGGACCTTCTCGGGACGATTACCGAGGATTTCGCCGAGAAGAGCGGTCTGCATCCCGACACCGTGGTAACCCTCGGTATCCACGACTCCAACTCCTCCCTTCTGCCCTACCTTATCAAAAAAAAGGACGAAGACTTTGTCCTCAACAGTACCGGCACCTGGTGCGTGGCGATGCACCCCACCGACACCGTCGCCTTCGCCGAGGATGAGATCGGCAAATCGGTTTTTTTCAATATCTCCGCCTTCGGAACGCCGGTAAAGACGACGATCCTCGCCGGGGGTCTCGAGTTCGAGACCTACACCGAGATTCTCAAGTCGATCGGCAGCACGCCGCAGCTTCCGGACTACAACCGCCCGCTGTACAAGCGACTCATCCAAGAGCGGGGGCACTTTGTTCTTCCCAGCGTTCTTGCAGGGACCGGGCAGTTCCCCTCGAGCAAGCCCCGGGTGGTGGAAAACGGAGCGGTCTACCATTTGGAGGAAATCCGGGAGGGGAGGCGGATACCGGAGTTTTTTAACGACTTTCCCGCCGCCTTTGCGGCTGTGAACCTCTCCCTGGCGATCCAGACCGAGATCAGCCTCAAACGGGTGGGGCTCACCGACGGGGTGAGTATCTACACCGAAGGGGGGTTTCGCAACAATCCGGACTACAACGCCCTGCTCACCGCGTTTTTCGAGAACTCCCCGGTCTACCTCACCGGGATGGAGGAGGCAACCTCCTTCGGGGCGGCCCTCCTCGCCAAGAGTGCCCAGGAGGAGACCCCGGTGGAGGGCCTCGGGGAGCTGTTCGAGATAGAGACCCAGGAGGTGAGGCGGGAGTCCTTCGAGCATCTGCGGGAGTATGTGGCCGCCTTCATGGAGGAGCTGTGAGTCAGGAAGCCGCGCCGCTGACGGTTATCCCGGCGGTGGATATTCTCGGCGGAAGGTGCGTCCGCCTCACCCAGGGCTCCTACAACGAGGTTCGGGACTACGGTGAGGACCCGGTCGCCGTGGCGCGCCGCTTTGCCGAGGCCGGAGCCCGGAGGCTCCATGTCGTGGACCTCGACGGCGCCGACGGCCGGGGCGAGGTCAACCGCCGGGTGATCGAGGAGATCCGCCGGGAGATCGGGATCACCCTCGAGGTCGGCGGCGGGATCCGGGAGGAGGCGCGGGTGGAGCAGCTCCTCGCGATCGGTGTCGACCGGCTCATCGTCGGGACGCTCCTGGCGCGGGAGAGCGAGCGTTTCGCCCGCTGGGTAGACTCCTATGGCCCGCGGTTCGTGGCGGGAATCGACGCCCGGGGGGGAGAGGTTCGGGTCGCCGGCTGGAGAGAGGGCACCGCCCTCGACGCGGTGGATCTCGCGGTAACCGCCGCCGGCCTCGGGGCGGTTTCGATCATCTATACCAACATCAGCCGTGACGGCATGCTCGAGGGCCCCGACATCGAGGGGACAAACCGACTCGCCCGGGCCGCGGGAATTCCGGTGATCCTCTCCGGCGGGGTCTCGTCGGTCGAGGATCTGCGCCGACTCTCACAGAATCGTGACCGGGGGGTTGTCGCCGCTATCGCCGGCAAGGCTATCTACGAGGGCCGGCTCGAGCCGGGGAGTCTCTTTTCCGAGTTTCCCGGAGCAACCGGGGAGGTGAACTGGTGAAGCATCCCGACGACGGTCCGACGCGGCCGGTGATTATCTATCAGGAGGGGCACCCTCCGAGGGCCGCCCTGATGAACAGCAAGGCGTACAACAAGAGCCGGGAGCAGGGGGAGCTGTGGACCCTCCACGCCGAGACCGGGCGCCTGGTACCCGCCGACGGGGGTGGCTCCCTCCGGCAACTCCGCAAGGAGGCAGGCTGGTACATCGCCGAACTCGATGCGCCTCCCGGAGGCGTCGCCGGAAGCTACGGGGATATCGAGGACGATAGTGAGGAAGAAGAGGGCGAAGCGCGTCTCGATGTCGCCGGCCTCGACGCCCCGCTACCCGGGTCCGC
>JBKHDM010000012.1:0-48709 GCA_046541355.1 Spirochaetaceae bacterium | reverse complement strand
GCGGCTTCACAGCTCGGGGCAAACGCTCCCGGGCCGGCGCGGCTTCACAGCCGGGCGCAAACGCTCCCGGGCCGGCGCGGCTTCACAGCTCGGGGCAAACGCTCCCGGGCCGGCGCGGCTTCACAGCTGCTTGAACTGCTCCGAGGCGATCCCCGGTCGGAGTGTCCGGGAGGAGGCGTAGTGCCAAGTGTAGTCGAACAGATTATTCTCGTTGATCAGCGGCAGCTCTCCGACCGTCAGGCCATGGAGAATGAGGCTCGACCTGCTTCGCAGGAGCGTGAGTTGCTCCTCGGCCACCTGAGAGAGCCTCGGCTCCCTCGAGTCGGTTACCAGCAGAATCTCTGCGAGATCCTCCCTTCTCCGTACCGCGTCCTTGAGAGCCTCCCGGAGGGCGGGGATCGGCGAACCGCCGGAGGCAAAGGCGTGGTCGAGCTCTGACACGAGGGTCGGAAGGTCAGGATTCTCCGGAGGGAAGGCGACCTGTTGAATCCGGCTTCCCGCGTAGAGGAGGCGTACCGGACGACCGAGCCCTCCGGCGTGGACAAGCAGCCCGAATAGAAGCGCGCGGCTGACCCGCTCTCCCTCGCCGCGCATAGAACCAGATGTATCGAGAACAAGACTGATCGGGGGCGGTGCCCCCTCGCCGATCTCCCCGGAGGGCAGCGGATCGGCACCGGCGGAAACGGGGGCATAAAGGCTCCGGGAAAACCGGGAGACGCGACGGCAGAGCCTCTCAACCGTCGGCTCCCGGGAGAGAAGCTCCAGGAGGCCGTGAAGGGCGTGCCAGTCTACAGGATACCAGCGGCCCCTCGCTACGCTCCAGCCAAAGGACGACAGCGGCCAGTGCGGGCCGCCGGCACCAATGAACTCCAGGTACCTCGGCAGCTCTCTCTTGAGCATCCCCAGGGGGAGACGAAGCCGGTGAAAGGCGTGCACCAGAGCGTGCCTGCGCGCAGATGCACGAGCGACCTCCAGCAGCTCACAACGCAGCCTGCGGTAGAGGAGTCGTCCCGCGAGGGGGGTCCGGTCGGTTTCGAGTCGTGCAAGGTCGAGCCCACACCCCGTCGCGCCCCGACCCGGGGGGAGTGACTCTATCAGGTCTTGGGCAACTCGCAGTAGCCCGTGCTGCTCCGGCTTAATTGCTCGCCTGGTAAGCGGGGCGAGGGGTGCGATCCGAAGTTCCACCTCCCTATCAGGCTCGCCGTACCCCTCCTTCCAGAGGCGCGAGAGGAGCGGCCCGACGGCGGCGGCTATACACTCGAGAGTCTGTCGGGAAGCGTTTGCCGTACCACCGGTGCTCAGCCGCTCTACCGCCAAAGCGACAAGGCGTTGCGCCTCCCTGTCCTCCGGCAGATACCCTCCCAGGACGTCTAACAGGACCGACGACTCCATCTTCAGGATTCGCCGAACGCCTCGACCTCGAGGGCGCGGATGTCGGTTTCCAGGGCCATGAGATTCTCGACGCTCTCTGAGAGGCTGTCGAGGAGAAGCGCGGCGTACTCCCGTTTGACGAACAGATGCTCCCTCGACTCGCTCTCACCAGCGGAGCGCAGGCTCTCTATCTCTTCGATCTTTCGCCGGCAGGTGCTTTTCAACTCCTCCAGACGTTCGCCGAAATGCTTCGCCTCGTTGGGGGTGAGCTTGCGTCGTTCCGCCACGCTTCTGCGCACATCCGTTCCTCTCAGGGGAAAGATCTCTCCGTTGATCTCTACGCTGCCCTCGCCCGTCCTGAGAACAGAGAAGATATCGGTGTGCGAGAGCTGTTCGTTCTCGTCATAGAAAAAGAGCTCTACCCGCTTCGGTGCGTCCGCAAGGAGCGACTCGAAGTCCTCGATCCAGATGAGAGAGGTGAAGTCCTCGATGAACTCGTCGACGACGTAGTACTCACCCCTGTATCGCTCCAACTCCCGTACATCCTCTTCCTGGTAGTCGATCCTCTGATTGTCGATCTCGTCGGCGAGACGGCGGAACTCGAGAAGGAGTTTCCGGGTGTCGAAGCGATCGGAGGCTGCGTACTGGGAGATAGCGACACGAATGAGTTCGTTTACCTCCTCGATCTGTTCCGGCCGCTCCCAGAGTCCGTGGCGCAGCAGCAGACAGTCGAGGGGATCGACCCGCTTTCGGCCGTGAAAGAAGGCGGAAGCTTTGAGAAGGCGGGTAAGCTCTACCCAACGTCGGTCTGAGACGTAGATTTCCTCGGCTCCCTCGTTCCGCCGTTTCTCGTTTGCCTCATCCAGCACTTCCCGTACCCTGACAATAAGCTGGACTACCTCATCGGTAAGTTCCACCGTGTTGATCTGCTCCTGCCAGCTCTCCCACTCCGAGGGTGTTATCCCGACATCAGGGGCGGCGGGGAAATCATGAGGTGAGAGGAGAAGCTGCCTGAAGCTTTCCGATGTTTCCAGCGGGGAGAGCGCGACTCGCAGGAGAAAACTCTCCCAAAAGGGTCTGCTCACCTCGGCGAGAGGAGGCAGGTAGTCGGTAGTACCGACCAGAAACCGCCAGGGAACCTCCTCGACGGCCCCGCCATTTCTGAACCGCCGATCCGAGACCACCGGAAGGAGGGCATCGCGAATCGAGGGCGAACCGTTCCAGATGTTCTCCAGAGTTACCACCGTTGCCTTCGGCAGATAGCCATCGGTCGCTCGCAAGCGACCCTCCGGCGACGGCTCTGTTCTTGCCGGCCCGTAAAGGTCGTCGGCTGTGGTAAAGCCGTCCAAGGCGCGTTCGAAAGCCACAGTGTCGCAAAGAGCCGCCGCTGCCCGCCGGGCAACCGCGGTTTTGCCAACCCCCGGAGGGCCGAGGAGCACGATACTCTCCCCTGAAAGAGCCGCGAGAAGTGCGAGACGGACTGCCTCTTCCCGCTCCACCAGACCTTGGGCCAACGATTCGACAAGAGAGCGGATCCGATCATAGACCATGGTGGCATTGTTTCCTGAACTCCGGCGTGCGTCAACCTTAGTATCGAGAAGCGTGTTGTTATTCTCTCGTAACTCTTTGTGGCGCAAGGATATCACCCGTTTACAACGTTTCGCAGGCCAAATCCTTCTGTTACCGGGTTTTAGGCCTAAAGAACAACACGCTTCTTGATACCTCCATTGCCAGACAGTCGGCTTTCCTCTACTCTCGGTCCGATGAGTGAACAACAGTTCCGGCATCTTTGCTGGAGTGAGCAGAGCAGAGAGCGCATCCTCGAGGCGCCGGTCTTTTCCGTCGATAAGAGCGTGCAACACGGTCCGGATGGCCGCACTGCGGACTACTTTCTGCTTGAGACACCTGACTGGGGTAACGTGGTAGCGGTGACAAAGGACCAACACGGTCGGGACTGTTTCCTCATGGTCCGGCAGTTCCGCCACGGAAACATGCGCCTCTCCCTCGAGTTCCCCGGCGGCGTCATCGACCCGGGCGAAGACCCCAAAGCAGCCGCCGCCCGCGAGTTGACCGAGGAGACAGGCTACGTCGCAGGGGAGCTCTTGCTGATCGGAGAGATCAACCCGAACCCCGCCTTTATGAGTAACACCTGCTACACCTATTTAGCCCGGGACCTCCACAAGAGACAGGAACAGAGTCTCGACGAGAATGAACTGATCGACGTAGAACTCGTCCCGGTGAATGAGGTTGAGGCGGGGGGTGATTTCTTCCACGCGATGATGGTCGTCGCACTCCATTTCTACAAGCACTACCTCGCCAACCGCCCCGGATCATAACGCACCTTTACACCCTGGTGCCGGCCGGAGGCGGCTCTACCTCCCCGGTTGTACCGGAGCGGCCCCAAAAAAAAGAGCCCGCCTAAGGCGGGCTGTTGCTGAACCGAAAGGCGCCGACCGGATTCGAACCGGTGAATGGAGGTTTTGCAGACCTCTCCCTTAGCCACTTGGGTACGGCGCCGATTTCCCCGACAGCGTACTGAAAACCGGCGCACTTGTAAAGCGGCTGTTTCTCTACCCCCGGCGCGCCTCGACGCTCGATCGAGACGGACTAGCTCAGAGTCCGCGCGACTTCCTCCTCGTAGCTCCTGGCGAAGGTCCGGATGAGTTCAATGCCGGAGCGCCAGAAATCGGGGCTTTCGAGGTCGAAGCCGGCAGTGGCCGCGACCTCTGTTGCCGGTGAGCGGCCGGTCAGTTGCAGGAGCCGGCGGTACTGTCCGGGAAAGGTTTCGGGGGATTGCAGGTACTGCGCGTAGAGGCCGAGGCCAAAGAGCTGTCCGAAGGCGTAGGGGAAGTTATAGTAGCCGAGACGGGTACTGTAGTAGTGACCTTTGACCGCCCACATGTACGGGTGGCGCTGGTCTGGGTCCATCCCCTCCGCGTAGGTAGCATCCTGGGCGTCGAGCATCAGCTCCTTGAGCCGCCCGGGGGCGACAAAGCCTCGCTGTTTCTCCTCAAAGAGGGAGCCCTCGAAGATGAACCGGGAGAGGATATCCACGATAACCTGGGTTGTCTCCTGCAGCAGATGCTCGAGAATCGCAAGCTGATTGGTTGAGCCCTCGGCCATGCGACTGTAGAAAATGTGGGTCTCGCAGAAGATGGAAGCGGTCTCTGCGAGGGTCATCGGATACGAGCGAAGGGAGGCGGGCTGATCCTTGAGTATCTCGAAGTGGTAGGCGTGCCCGAGCTCGTGAGCGAGGGTTGAGACGCTCGAGAAGCTGCCGTCAAAGTTTGCGAGGATTCTGCTCTCTCCGAAGCCGGGAAAGGAGGTGCAGTAGGCGCCGCCGACCTTTCCTTTTCGTGGCTCGCCGTCGATCCAGCTCTCGGAGAACGCTCGTCTTGCCAGGGCGCCGAGGTCCTCGGAGAAACCTTCAAAATGGTGGATGATAAACTCGGTTGCCTCCCTCCATGTCCATCCCCCGGACTCCTCGCCTACCGGAGCAAAGAGGTCGTAGAAGGCGATTCGCTCTACCCCGAGGAGCTTTGCCTTGGCGGTGAGGTAGTTTCGAAAAAGCGGAAGTGACTCCCGCATCACCGAAATCATCGTCTCGAGAGCTTTCGGGGTGAGGCGCGCCTGGATGGTGGCGCGCTCGAGGTCGCTTTCGTGACCCCTGCGGCGATTAACCGAGGAGGCGAACCCCTTTACACCGTTGATGGCATAGGCAAGGGGAGTTTCCACGCTCTCCCAGAGCTCCAACTCGAGACGGTAGGCGCGTTTGCGTACCTCACGGTCCGGATCAAACGCGAGGGCTCGAAGTTCGGTTACGCTTTTTCTCTCTCCCGTTGACGCATCCCAGAGCGTCGAGAGCTCCGAAGAGATCGCCTCCTGAAGTCTGCCCCAAAGCTCCCCGCCGGAGCGGTCGAGCTCTGCGGCGAGGGCCTCTTCACCCACATCCATCTGGAATTCGGCGAGGCGCAGCTGTTCCTCGAGGACATGGCTGTACGCCTCGAGGGGGCCGCCTTCGTCCCACAGCGGTCTCACGTCCTCCTGCTCACGGCGCAGTCTGTACCGGAATCGTGCGGCGGCGTCCGTAAAGGCGACCATCAGCTCGCTGAGTTTGTCGAGTTGCTGTAACGCCTCGGTATTCCCGGTCTCCGTTGAGTAGGTTGTGTAGACGAAAGACTCGAGGCTTTCGGCGAGGTCGGTCGCCTGGTTCTGCCGGTTGATCGCCTCCATAAGCCAGTCGCCCGTGCGTTCCACCGCTTCCCGGAAGGCGGAAATCTCGTTTCTCAGCGCCTCGAAGGCTTCCTTGTAAGCCGGGGATGAGAGGCCGGGGTAGAACCGATCGAGATCCCACCGGGGAGCTCCGGTGGCCCCCATCAGACGAACCACTCCCCGTTAGGGTCCTGGTAGTCGGTCATCTCGTTCTCTTTGAACCAGAGAGCGATCTCCCGCTCCGCGCTCTCAGGGCTGTCGGAGGCGTGGATGATGTTTTTCGTGGTCGCCGCTGCGTAGTCCCCACGAATCGTTCCCGGCACCGCCTGATCGACCTTCGTCGCTCCGCAGAGTATCCGGAGCATCGGGATCGCGTCCTCCCCGGCTACGACCATCGCAACCACCGGCGAGGAGGTCACATAGGAGACCAGATCATCGTAGAAGGGTTTGTCCTTGTGCTCGGCGTAGTGCTCCCGGCACAGCTGCGTGGGAACCTGCATCAGCTTCATCCCGATAATCTTGAGTCCCTTCCGCTCGATCCGGGAGAGAATCTCACCGACGATCCGGCGCTGAAGGGCGCCTGGCTTAAGCATGGCAAAGGTTTTCTGGTAGGCCACGGTTCACTCCTTTTCATAACTGCAGTATTGGGTTGAAGAATCTACTGAAGCGCCCCGTTTTTGGAAAGTGGGGTAGTCGCGAGGGTCTCTGTGACCTCATAGGGGTAGGGAAGCTCACCCTCCCAGCTGCTTCCATCGGCTCCGGAGAGTTGGATGATGGTGAGCTGAGAGAGTATGAGGGGTGTCTGAGGAAGAAAGGCGAACGGCGTGTCGAACTGAACGGTCACCGCCCCGGTGCGATCACCCGCGTTTTCGGCGGTTCCCCGGGCGGTAAAGGCCTCCAGGATAACATCAGGCTCCCCGGTCTCACCGTTTTCCGGGAGCTCCGCGGTGAGGTTAAAGCGCATCCGCACCTCCCCGGTCGGAGCAACCTCGGCTCCGCGAAGGATTACTTCGACCGCATGGGAGTAGCTGCTCTCGAGGCGGTCGAAGCGCACCTCCATGATCGCCCACGGTGCGTCCGGGAGCGGCGAGAGAAGGGCGCAACCTGACAAGCTTAGAAGCACACCGGCGAGAGACCCCGGTATTGCGGCCTTCAAACGGTGGCGGGGAGCCGTCACTGCTTGCTCCCCCCCTCGACCGCTCTCAGCAGTTCCCCGGTCAGGCTCGCCCCGAGAGCCGGCTCGAGGGATCGCAGGCTATCCTGCCAACCCGCCTCACCCTCGAGTCGCCTCCTCACCGCAGCGACCAGCTCGATCTCCTCTCTCCCCGCCCGACTATCGAGAAGCAACTGCTCCAGCCGCGCCATGCCTTCGACGTCAACCTCCCTCAGCAGTCGTCCGATCGCCACACCGAGAGGTTCGAGACTGACGTAGAGGATCTGCGTCGGAGCGCTGAAGGAGAAGGAGACCAGCCGGGGTGCGTATCCGTCCGCCCGGATGAGCAGTTCCCGATCTCCCGCAGGCAGGCCGGGGAGAACGAGGCGGCCGAAGGAGTCGCTGCGACCGAGGAGTCGTATCCCTTCCCGGACCGACGCGTCCACAACCGGCTCATGCCGGGAGGAGTAGACCATCACCAGAAGGTCCCCCGATGCAAACTCCTCCGGTCCGCCGACGCAGGACGGCAGCAGAAGCACGGCAAAAACCACCGGTAGAGCCGCTGCCGTAGAAATCCGCCTCCCTCGGGAAGCCCGCTGCCCTGATCCCCGGGTGTTCCTGTTTTTCATCGTGGCCTCACATATATCATCTGCCGTTCTCCCTCGAGTTTGATGCTTCCGAAAACCTCATGTTGCCTCGCCTCTGGGGTGGTCCTCCGGGGAGAGGCTGGGGCAGGCGGCGGGCGCAAGATCTGGTGGAACCCGGCAATCTCTGGTGGCCGAGGTACATCCTCTCTCGAAATCGCCCAGAGGTCTCTCATCTCGTAAAGCTCAGCCATTTCGACTTCCCCCGGGACACCGGAAAAATCGATGCCCGTGGCGCCAAGGACGAGGTGTAGAAGAAGGAGGCAAGCGGCGACCGCCGCTTCGAGGCGACGGCTCACCGTGTTCCCTCCAGGTCGAGCCGCCAGCCCTCCGCCTCGGGGGTTAACCCGTAGCGACGTAGCTCGAGGCCCTCGGAAAAGCGGTAGAGCGCCTCCAACAGATCTGGCCCCGTGTCTACCGCGGAGATGGAGAGAAGCTCGACCTCCCCCTCCACGCGCCTCCTGACCTCGAGAGAGTCGAAATCCTGACTCCCCACTCCCGGGAGGTCGAGCTTCCCCGGCGCCTCGAGGAGAGCCGTCTCACCCGTCGCCTCGGTAACCTCCCGATCCTCGACTGGTACCGACCCGTTCCACCCCTGCTCCGTCTGCCCCGGCGCGGTTCCCGGCGCCGGGTCGCGGTAGAGACGCAGGGCGGTAGCAGCGACGGTGAGGAGGAGCGCGAGGAGCAAGGTTATCGGCAGATTGAACTGTTCCATCATAGATCGAGAGTCACCCTGTAGGACGCTTTTGCTTCACCCAGCAGCCGGGTTTCTACGGTTTCGATCCGGATCAAGGGAAATCGCTCGAGGAGAACTTCCTCCAGCCCCTCGCCTCCGGGGTGGTCAAACTCGACGGTCACCCTTTGGGGGGAGCCGTGGATTGCCCGTACCGACGTCTGCCCACCACTGTCGGCGAGGATCTCCAGGAGTTCCCACAGCGGTTCCAGGGCGGCCCGACCCGGGGCGGCGACCCCACCTGGGGCGGCGGCACTACCCGGGCCGGCGACACTACCTGGGCCGGCGACCCCACCCGGGCCGGGGGCCCCACCTGGGGCGGCGGCCCCACCCGGGCCGGGCAGGAGGGAGAGAAGGAGCAGGAGGGTCGCCGTCAGAAGGGCGAGACGGGAGACGCTTTGAGGGCGCCAGAGTGCGGGGTAGAGGACCGGGAGGAGCCGGGGATAGCGTAGCGCGGTGAGTGCCCGGTGCCGGCTCCCCGGAGGGATGCTGCCTGCGGCGAGCCTTCCGGCCTCGGCGCTTTTAAGGGCGCGGGGAGTTCCGAGGAGGACGGGAACTCTCGTGTCCGGGTCGCCGGGAAGGGGCCGCAGCGCCTTGCGATAATCGAGGCAGGCTGCGGCAAAGGGAGCGCGCTCCTCCAGTCGCCGGCGCCAACCGCCCTCTTTAAGCTCTCCTCGCTCGAGGAGCAGGAGTGTTACCTCGTCTGTACACGGTGGTGCCACGCCTGTGAGCCGGGAGTCCGGGGTGTTTCGACCGTTCACGGGGTGTGTCCCTCGCTGAGAGCGTCGATGAGGATCTCTACTGAGGCGAGCGCGTGCCTGGCGGCCTCCACTCTCAGGGAGGTGGCGGTCAGCAGGGCGATGAGGAGAACCATGATCGTCAGGTACCCAGCTTTCACATCTCCTCCTCAAGGGGTATCCGGGAGATAGAGCAGGAGGGAGCGTCTGTCCTCCCGAAGGCTCATCTCGACCCGCAGCACTCCAGCCTCCGGTGATGGAAGCTTGCGCAGCTCTACCCGGCGGCCGAGAGCGTTGGTCGCTCCTGTCGCCAAGGTGCCTTGCGGATCCCTTTGGAGCTCACTGACCGCCATCAGTAGAGCCGCCGGTCGCTCCACGCGCTCGAGAAGGGAGGTGACCCGACGGTTCAGGGTGAGAAGGGGCTCAAAAAGTAGAAGGGAGACAACCAGAACCGCCGTCGCGACTGCGGCGTCTAAAAGGGAGAGGGAGCCCCGGTCGTCAAAGAGAGCTCGCCGCCTCACCACACAACCTCGAGAAACGTGCCGTCCAAGCTCGCTACTGCCTCCTCGATGAGAGCCACCCTCGCCTCGAGGAGCACGGTCGCCTCGGAAAGCCTCTGTATAAACGGGGTGACAAGAAGCAGCAGCAGAAGCAGCAGCACCGTCGCCTGCCCGCTCACCCCTCTGCCCCCTGGAGGGACAGCCTCCGCTCCTCCCCCGGGGGGCCCGAAGAGTAGAGCTCGTAGGGGCGTGCCCCTGTCTGGAGGCGACGGTACACATACGGTCTGCCCCAGGGGTCTCGTTCCAAGGGTGTGGAGAGATAGGGGCCGCGCCAGCCTGCCGGTACCGGATGGAGGTGGGGAGGCTCCCAGAGGGCGAGAAGTCCCTGGTCGGTTGTGGGATAACTGCCGCAGTCGAGGTTGTAGGAGTCGAGGGCGACGGTAATGGCGGTGAGCTCGGCCATCACCTTTGCCACCCGGGCACTCTCGAGGTAACGATAGGCGGTGACCCCGGTGGCACTCGAGAGGGTCAAAACGATCGCGAGGGTGACAACGGTCTCCACAAAGGTCCATCCGGAATCGTCGAATCGTACACTGTTCCGTTTCATCCAATCCTCCCGAACCGGTCTCTCCTCTCAGGTACGCCCCTAAAGCTCTCTAGCTTCAGATAGGAGGAAGGAGATTGTGGAGCATCGGGAGTACCAGAGCGAGAACAGCGAGCAAGAGAAGGGCACCGACAAGGAGGGTCGAGAGGACAGGATAGAGTGAAGCCTCAAGCCGTCCGGCCCGTGCGCGACTGAGTTCTACCTCGCGAATGAGGGCGCCGAGAGAGAGCTCCGCCTCCCTTCGACCGGGACGGGTTCCCAGGAGCGTGAGGTCGGCCTCCGCCAGGGGAGGCTTGAGCTCCTCCAGAGAGCAGGAGAGCTGTGATCCCTCGAGGAGTCTTGCAACAGCGGCGCTCAGCCGCGGCTCCCGCCCGCCCGCCGCGAGGAGTGCTTCCTCCAGATGAGTGAGGGCGGCGGCGACGGAGGTTGAGGTTGCCAGGGCCTCCCGTAAGAGCAGCAGGAGGGTGAATCTCGAAAGGTTCCTTTCCTGCCGGGTGAGGATGAGCGCCCCGGTCGGCAGGAGTAGAGCGAGGCACGCAGAGAGAAGGGCGAGGGCCGACGCACGGCGCCTTAGAACAGGGACAGAGGCGGTTGCATGCGTGGGGAGGCTGCGGTGGTCTACGTTCGCCACCGGGGGGACCGGCGCCACGCTCCCATCCACGCCGCGGTGAGCCCTGAGGGTGCTATGGGTCGGGGCAACTGGTTCTCCCGGGTAGGAGAGAAAGGTCGAGCCGAGGGCGAGGAGGGTGGCGATGAGTGTGGGATAGACGGTTGCCTGAAGCAGATTCGCCCGACGGGCGCGGGAGGCGGTGCGGGCTGCGGCAGCCTCTCTCAGCGCTGTCGGTGCCCCCCGCGCCTCCAGGGTCAGCCGGAAGAGGGCGAGCCGGCGGAACCCGCCGGGCCCCGCCGCGAGGGAGCGCTCAACCGTGCTGAAGGCAGCTCCGGATGACCAGGAGGGCAGTAGCCCTGCCTCGATCCGGTCTGCAAAGGCGAGCAACCCTTCAATCTTCAACTCAGCTCACCAAGCCGGTAGCCGAGAGCTTCGATTTCTTTCCTGTAGAATCCCTCACTGATGTAGCCGCTTCGACGCAGGTAGCGTCTCCACCACTCCCCGGTCAGACGGGGTACATCGAGAGGAGTCTGGTCAAGGTCTGCGACCGAAAGAAGGGCGAGGCGCCGGGAAGGGTCGGGAGGACGCAGTGCGGGTACCAGACGCTGGGTTATCACCCCTCGGAGTACCTCCCGAAGGGCAGCCTCCGGCGCCCCGAGCTCGAGGAGGCGGTCCACGGCACTCTCGATGGAACTCACGTGGAGCGTGGTGAGCACCAGATGCCCGGTCAACGCCGCCTCCACTGCCCATGCGAGGGTCTCGCCGTTTCGTACCTCCCCGAGGACGAGAATGTCAGGATCCTGCCTCAGCGCCGCCTCGAGGACCCCCCGCGCCTCGGCGATCGATTTGAGATCGAGCTGGAGAAAGGCAGGCTCCTGCTGCTCCACCGGATCCTCCAGGGTCACCACCCGCCGACCCGCCTTCGCCTCCTCAAGGAGAAGGGCGTGGACTGTGGTGCTCTTGCCGGAACCGGTAGGTCCGCAGAACAGCAGCAGCCCCCGCTGAAGAGACGCAAGTCTCTCGAGTTTCCCGCGGGTCGCCTGATGGGGGATGATCTCAGCTACACAGGGACGCTTCTCCCGGGGCGGGAAGAGACGGAGGGCGAGGGATATCTCCTCCCGTCCGCGGCGCAGAAGGGAGAGACGCAAGTCGTGAGGGGTAGCGTCGATCGTCAGGGTGAGGCGTCCCTCCTGGGAGGTATCGAGGGAGAAGGGATCGAGACCTGCCAGGGCGAGGAGTCGCCGGATGACCGCCGCCCCGAGGGCTGGTGGGAAACTCAGATGGCGCTCCAGGACGCCGTCGATACGCAAAAAACAGCTGAGCTCCTCCGGGGAGAGGTGCAGGTGGAGGTCGGATGCGTTGCGGTTTGCGGCTTCTATCATGAGGGCTCTCGAGACGATCACCGCCGGTGCTTCGGGGTTGCCCCGCTCGTCCTCGCCGACATCCGCCGGTGCGATCCCCCCTGCCTCGCCGGAGAGTCTCGCGGCCTCGGAGAGAAGAAGCGTCTCCTCGGAAACCGAGGTGAAGCTGACCGGTTTCCCGAAGTAGCTCTCCAGGCGGTCGGCCTCCTCGAGGGGCAGCGGGGCGGCCGCGGCGAGTTCCACCCTCTGCGCTGTCTCCCGGAGGAGTGAGATCTTCCATCGCCGACAGTAGGCAGTCGAGAGTAGTCGCTTCACCCTTCCTCCTTTCGTAGCTCACGAATCAGCTCCTCTACCGTCGCCGGAAAGCCGAGTTCTTCCAGCGCCTCGATGTGGGGGACCAGGTAGATGATGAGCTCCGAGTTCTCCATGTCCTCGGTGCCCGGCGCAAAGAGTCGACCGAGAAGGGGGAGTCGCGAGAGCAGAGGAACCGGCCGACTCTGTTCCTCCTTTTCCTGTTGCATGAGGCCCGCGAGAATGATCGGTTCTCCCGCCGCCGTACGCACAACCGTCTCCACGCGTTTCTCCGTGGTGGAAGGCGGGCTTGTCCCGTCGCTGAGATGCACGCCCTGTCTCGAGTACTCCGCGGTGATCTCCATTCTCACCTGATCTCCCTTTACCACCTCACCCTGCACGTACAGCGTGATACCCGAGGCGATCTCCCGAGTCACGCCGGTCGGCAGTACCTCACTCTCCTCCTCATCGTAGGCGAGATCCCTGTACCGGTAGGTCTGGGTATTGGTGAAGTGTACCTCCGCGCCGTCGAGCCCGTAGATCGTGGTGTCTGCGAGCAGCTGGGAGGAGTGCTCGGAAAGACCCCGGCTGATAGCTCCGGCAACCCGGTACCCGAGGAGGGATAGAGCGTCGAAACGAAGGGAGAGAAGCTGATCGAAGACGCCGGTGAGGCTTACCGCGCCGCTTGCCGGGTCCCCGGATACCTCCGCCCCCAGTTCCCAACTGCTACCCTCCCGCTCCATATTGCGGAGGATGAGCAGGTCATACCGAATTTGTCGCCGGGGCCGGTCGATCCGCAGAAGGAGGCGCTCGAGATTTGCAATCTCCCCCGAGGTGCCCGCGGCCATTACACCTCGCCCGTCGGGAGTCGGAAAGAGCTGCGGCAGGGAGGGGACGCCGCCGAACCTCTCGGCAAGATGCTCCGCCCTGATCGCGGTGAGGGCGTAGAAGCGGGGCGCCTGCCTCTGGTCGAACAGATCGACAAACGCTCGAAGCTCCTCCCTCGGCCCCTCGGGAAGACGGGCGATCAAGGATGAGCCGTCGGGGCTCGCGAAGATGGCGAAGCCTTCCAGGGACTCCGGGAGTGCCGGGATGAGCTCATCCGCAGTCGAATGGCGCAGAGGGTAGCGGATGAAGGGAAGCGCCTCCCCGGAACCGCCGTCGAGGGTTGCGATGAGGCCGACGGTCTCACCGATCCGGGATGAGGAGCCTCGCAGTACCACCGTGTTTCTCCCTTCGTCCCGCAGAACCGCGACGCCTCGCCCCCCTTCGCCCTGGAGCAGCTCCTCGAGCGCCCTCACCGGCAGCCGACTCAGACGCACCTCTGCCTCCACATCCGGCGCCTCGGCTCCCGCGAACAGAACCGTGGTACCCTCGCGAACCTCGGTTACCGCGCCGGCCTCCTCGAGGACCCGGTCGAGGATGGTGGAAAGTTCCATCTCCCGAAGCATCAGATCTCTCATGATGATCGACCCGCCGCTGCTTATAACGTAACTGCCCCCGGCCTCGGCGTAGAGTCCGGCGACAAGCGAGCGAAACTCCGCCTCTCGAACCTCGAGGTTCCAGAGGCCTCGCCCCTCTGCGGTGAGGGCGAAGCCTCCGCCCTCCGGGGGGAAGGTTGATCCGCCGGGGCGAGGGTAGTCATCCGATGCGGCGTCATGCCCGGAAGCAGCGTCCCAGGGGACAAAGCTTTCCTGGGAAGAGCCGGACCGATCGGGGGACACGTTCTGCGGGGAGCCGGCGCGGTCGGAGGAGATCGGTCGAAGCAGGAGGTAGGCATCGCGCTCCTCGAGAACGAGGGGAAGTGGCGCCAGCAGCGCCTCCAGGAGGGCGGGAAGGGGCATCGGCGGACTGCGAAAGGTGGTGCGAAGGCCGTCGACCTGGTCCCAGCGCAGGGGTGTGTTAGAGAGAGCTGAAAGCTGTCGAAGGAGCGCTTCGAGGGGTGCGTCGATCGCCTCAACCGCCACCTCCCCCGCTCCGACCGCCTCCGCTTTGAACCTCGAGACGACGGTGATGCCCCCGGGGCGCTCGTCGAGAAAAAGGCCGTAGGCGTCGGCGAACCCGACGAGAGCCTCATCGACGGAGATGTCGGAGAAGAGGTAGGAGGCGTGACCGTCCACGGTCTCGTCGGGAATGATGGAGCGACCCGTGGCCTTTGCCATGACCAGAAGCATCTCCCGAATCGGCTGGTCCCGGAACTCGACCTCCACGATCCGGGAGCGATCCTCGGGATACGCCGCCGGGGGAGCTGCGAGGGCGAGAACGGCGAGGGCGGCGACGAAGAGAAAGGGAGTGAAGGGGTGACCCTGCCTGCGCGTGTTCAACCGTTCCTTGGGGCTGCTGTGGACGATGAGAAAGAGGCAGGCACCGGTGATGAGGGTTGCGCTCAACGCGCGCCTCGGTAGGTAGGTTGAAAGAAACAAAGAAAAGCTCACATCCCCGCCGCCGAGACGGCCCGCTGTGGCGAGGTAAAAGCTCCCCATCACTACCGCGGCCCAGAGCAGTGAGAGCGGGTCCACCGCCGCCGGAGCGGTGATGATGAGCAGGATGCCTCCGGTAACTGACCAGAGGTGAGGAATCCGGCCCCGCTTCAGATCAGAAAGTGAGGCGGCAAGGCCGACGATGCAGAATACAACTCCCCGAATCGTTGGAATCATCACAGCTCCTATCGTTTCCCAACCCCCGGGGCGCTTCAATTAGGCGAGGCTTTCTTCTTTTTGGTATAATCCCGCTATGATTCCGTCCTACCACGCCACCAGCGGACTTCTTACCGACCTGTACGAGCTGACGATGATGCAGGGCTATTTCCAGTACAAGATGAATGAGTGCGCCGTTTTCGACATGTTCTACCGGCGACAGCCGTTCAACGGAGGGTTTTCCATCTTCGCCGGTCTCGAAGACCTCGTTGAGACCCTCGAAAACCTGACCTTTGACAGCAGCGATATCGAGTATCTGCGATCGACGCGCTATTTCAACGAGCCTTTTCTCGAGTTTCTCAGGGAGTTTCGGTTCAGCGGCGAGTTATGGTCGGTCCAGGAGGGGACTGTCGTGTTCCCCGGGGAGCCGCTCATTCGCGTTCACGCAACCCTCATGGAAGCGCAGCTCATCGAGAGTCTCCTTCTCAACATAATCAACTTCCAAACCCTTATCGCGACCAAGACCGCTCGCATCTTTGTCGCATCCGACCGCGGAAAGGTGCTCGAGTTCGGCCTCCGGCGGGCCCAGGGATGGAACGGCGCGCTCCAGGCGAGCCGGGCCGCCTTTATCGGGGGCGCATCGGCCACGTCAAACACCCTTGCAGGCAAACTCTTCGGTATCCCTGTGAGCGGCACGATGGCCCACAGCTGGGTGATGGCGTTCGGCAGTGAGGAGGAGTCCTTTCGGCGGTACGCAGGGCTCTATCCGAACGCGACAATTGTTCTCATCGATACGTTCGAGACGCTCGGAAGCGGGCTTCGAAACGCCCTTGTGATCGGCAAGGAGCTCAAGAAGCGGGGTCACGGCTTCGGGGTTCGACTCGACAGCGGTGATATCCAGTATCTGAGCAAGCAGGTGCGTGCCGCCCTCGACGCGGAGGGGCTGCAGGAGGCGAAGATCGCCGTCAGCAATGAGCTGAATGAGCAGATCATTCATCAACTGGTTACAGCAGACTCCCCCATTGATCTCTGGGGTGTCGGCACGCAACTGGTAACCGGCGGAAGCGACGCCTCCCTGACGGGGGTGTACAAACTTGCGGCAACGTATCGAAACGGAGATCTGGAACCGACGATGAAAGTCTCGGACAACCCGGAGAAGTCGACCAACCCGGGGGTAAAGCAGTTGCACCGGTTTTACGACTCCAAGGGACAGCCGATTGCGGATCTGGTGTCCCTGGAAAAAGAGGATATCCGGGAGGGAGGCAGCTATACCTTCTACCATCCTGCCATCGACTACCGCCATTTCCGTCTCGAGAACGCCCGCACCGTTGAGCCACTGCTGCGGCAGGTGATGAAGGATGGAAAGCGCACGGTTGTTCTTCCGAAACTCCCTGAAATCCAGCAGCGGACCAGGGAGCAGCTCGGCTGCCTCGATGAGACCTATACCCGTATCATTAATCCCCACATCTACAAGGTTTCGATATCGTCGGAACTAAAGCAGCTGAAACAGGATATTCTTCAGCGCGTGTTTACAGAGGAGGAGTAGTTGCGTGAGCTGGTTCGGTAAGGTCGTTGGTGGTACGTTCGGACTATTTCTTGGCGGACCCCTGGGCGCTATTGCTGGTGCCGCCCTTGGGCATCTTTTTGTCGACAATGCTCAGGAGCAGGTCCGGGAGCAGCCCGGCGGGAGGCCCCGGTTTACTGCCTCGGCGGAGCGAGTTCAGGCGGCCTACTTCATCGCTCTTTTCTCCCTTCTCGGAAAAATCGCCAAGGCTGACGGCCGGGTGACCAAGGATGAGGGTGATATGGTGGTCCGCTTTCTCGATCAGATGCGGGTGAGCGGCCGGCAACGCCAGTTTGCCATCCAGGTGTTTAACGAGGCGAAGGATATCCACTACACCGTCGAAGAGCTGGCACAGCAGTTTCGACAGGTGACCGGTGCCCGGCGTGATCTGCGCTTCGGCCTGGTGGAGATGCTTTTCCAGGTAGCTATGGTGGACGGCACCTTTCATCCTCAGGAGGAGGCGCAGATACGACGGGTTGCTGGGGTTGTCGGTTTAAGCGAGTATGAGTGGAACACCCTCTACCATCGCTATGTTCCCGGCAGCGCAGCTCGCCCCGGGGCGAGCGGACCCTCCCTCGCTGAGCACTACGAAACCCTTGGCGTCGGCGAGGACGCTACGGACGAGGAGGTGCGAAGGGCGTACCGCCGCCTCGCAAAGGAAAATCACCCTGATGCCCTTATTTCGAAGGGGTTGCCGGAGGAGTTCGTTGAGTATGCGACGGAGCGTTTTCAGCGGATTCAGAACGCCTGGGATGCGATAAAGAAAGAGCGGAACCTTTGAGTATCAAGAAGCGTGTTGTTAATCGGGGGTTAAGTCCTTCTGTTCTTTAGAGATACACCGGCAAGGTCGAGGTAGACGGGACAGGTCGTCTTCTCACAACGATTTAGGCCTATAGAGCAACAAGCTTCTTGATACTAATCGAAGAGAGCAGGAAAGGCTACACTTCCTAGTTGGCGAACTCCGGTGAGAGTTACACATCCAGGTCCAAAGATCGTCTCCATCTCGCCGACGAAGTGAGTGCGTTTCGACTCCGGAAGGAAGACCTGCATGGTTCCTGCGAAACCCCCGCCATGCACTCGCACGGCGCCTTCGCCGTCGAGGAGGGCTTCGGCTATGGCGATCCCTGCGGCGAGTGGTTGTTCTGTCGTCTTACCCGGAGCGACGCAATTCTGAAGCAGGCGCCAAGAGGATCCGGCAGACTCCCTGGCGAGGGTCAAGAATCGCTCAATGTCGCCGGACCCCAGCGCCTCGCGCTGCTTCTGTGCCCTCGCGTTCTCTGCGATGAAGTGTAGGGACCGAAGAATTGCCCTGTCCCCGACCTTTTCTCGAAGCAGAGGAACGGCAGATAGAAGTGCTTCAAGCTCAATACCACGCAGGTGCTCCCGGTTCAAGAGTCGTGCAACACTCTGCATCTCTTCGGGAATCGAAGCGTAGGCTTCGGTAAGGTCGGCATGACTGCCACCGGTATTCACTATCGCAAGATGATAGCCGAATGATTGAAAGTCGGCTTCAATCGTCTCTATTGTCGGGAAGCTTGGATTCTTGAAGTCGATCGCAACGATCCCGCCGGTAGCACAGGCGATTTGATCCATCAACCCGCACGGCTTGCCCATAAACTTGTTCTCAGCGAACTGCCCAACCTTTGCAAGTTGTACGCTGGATATGGTGTCCGCGTTGTAGAGGCTCGACAGAATCGTTCCAAAAAGGACTTCGATCGCTGCGGAAGAACTCATGCCCGACCCCGGTAGAACATCACTCTGCACCTGGGCTGCAAATCCGCCCACCTGGTAACCGAGTTCCTTGAATCTCGATATAACGCCGCGAAGCAGAGCAGTGGTGCTATTCTCTCCCGGCACCGGGGTATTTTCATCAATCTTGACCTCGAAGAGCTCGGTAAAGCCTTCTGATTTGACCCGAGCCACTCGATCGTCTGTTGGCAGAACCGCCGCGAGGGCATCGACCTCAATGCTGGCTGCGACGACACGTCCGAGATTGTGGTCAGTGTGGTTTCCGCCGAGTTCGGTGCGTCCGGGAGTCGAAATGAATCGGATGCCGTGGGTGGGCAGTTCGGGGAAGTTAGAGGTGAACTCCCTGACGAGGGAGGTGAATCTATCAGTGATAACCTCATGGCGGATATTCGGATATGCCCGGTTTATAAGGTGAGAGACGGCGTCCCGTGACAGGTAGTCGGCGAGGGCGGTTTCGAGATTGCTACTCATAGAGATGACGGTAGAACGACCCGCTTCCGCTGTCAACGTACAGTTAGTATCAAGAAGCGTGTTGGTAATTCGACTCTAACTCTCCAATAGAGCTGGAGTTAGGCCTCCCCACCATGTCCAGCTACCCTAAGTCGTTATGACAAGGGAGCTTTGAGCGGAAAAACAACACGGTTCTTGATACCTGAGAATTACGGCGTTTCGTCAGCTCGTGCCGCGCGCTCAAAAAACCCAAGCTGCTGCTCTTCTATGCGCGCGTTTACCGTGTCCAGTAGCTTTTCGGAGAGAATTCTCGGCCATTGCGGCAAGGTTTCGTCCTCATCAGCCTCATAGGTGGCGAGTATGTCCTCGAAAAGCGTCTTCGAGGTTTCGTACTCCTCCATTTTGTAATGGATGAATGCGATTTCGTACTCCGCGGCTATGACGTTCTGTTCATCCTCGGGATAGCGTTCGATAAACGTTTCATAGTAGTGCAATGCCACGGTCCAACGGTTCTCGTCCGCCGCATCCTGGGCTCGCTGAAAGAACTCCGCCTGGGAGAGATCCTCGGGAACCTCGGGCGGGGTGGTCTGACACGCGACGAGCATGGTCATGAGGGCGAAAAAAGCGGCTATCGCCAGCAGTGAGGTACGCTTCATACTACCTGCCCGATAGTAGCAGCGCTCTGAGAGCCGGTCAACCGACGTATGATTACAGCCATCGGACAAATCCTGGAACAAAGGGATGAACGAGATCTGGGTGATTGGGGAGCAGGCGAACGGCAATCCCCTGTCGCCCCGCCTGGTTGCATGGGATTCTCCCTTTGTATAACTGAGTCCCATCCTCCTCGCCCGCGGCTTTCAGCGTCATTCGCCGCGGGTTCTCGAGGGACCCATCCGCCGTGACCCGCCCCATGATTGCCTCGACGATTACCTGATCCGGTGCCAGCTCACCGAGGCGAACATGGGCCAGAACGGGTACGGTGTCGCCAACTTTGAGCTCCTGACGTTGGCCCCCGTCGACCTTTGCTATTGCCACTGATTTCCAGGCGGACCCGAGCGTCGCAAGGTAAGAGGCGACAGCTTTTGCCTTGCTGTTGCCGTCTTTAGAGAAGAGCTCGGCATTCTTCAACGCCGGGAGATAGAATTTGTTGCTGTAGTCCATGAGCATGCGATGCGTGGAGAAGTGCCCCCCAATCGTTCTCATGGAGTTTTTCATCTTGGCTATCCACTCCCTCGGCAGCCCATCCCGTCCACGGTCGAAAAAGGTCGGAATGATCTCCCGCTCGAGGAGGTCGTAAAGCGCGGTGCTTTCGATCTCATCCTGCAACTCTTCGTCTTCGTACTCCTCTCCGTTTCCGATCGCGAAGCCGTTATCTCCTCGATACGCTTCGGCCCACCAGCCGTCGAGGACCGAGAAGTTCAGCACTCCGTTCAACCCCGCCTTCATACCGCTTGTGCCGCTCGCCTCCAGGGGTCGGCGCGGTGTGTTGAGCCAGAGATCGCTTCCTGAGACCATCTGCTTCGCGATTGTCATGTCATAGTTCTCGAGGAAAACGATTCTGTTTCGCAGCTCCGGATCGCTGGCAAAATGGATAATGTCCTTAATGAGATTCTTACCCGGAATGTCGTGGGGATGAGCCTTTCCGGCGAAGATCAGTTGCACCGGATACTCCGGGTTTGACAGCAGTCGGCGCAGACGCTCGGCGTCCCGAAAGAGCAGGGTAGCCCGCTTGTAGGTTGCAAAACGGCGAGCAAAGCTGATGGTCAGTGCGTAGGGAGAAAGCACCTCTTCCGCCTGAAGGATCTGAGAGTACGATCCCCCCCTGCTTTGAAGCTGTGAGCGCAGCCGCTTTCGCGCGAAGGCAACAAGGCGATTCTTTCTCGCTTCATGAGTTCGCCACAGCTCCTCGTCTGAGATGCGGTCTATCCGCTCCCAGATTTCCAGATATGTCGGGTCGTCATAGAAACGAGGGCCGAAGTAGCGATCGAGAAGATCAGTCATCTCCTCGGAGAGAAAGTTGCGTGGGTGGACGCCGTTGGTTATGTGTCCGATCGGGACTTCGTCTGTGGGCAATCCTTGCCAGACGTTCTTCCACATATCTCGAGAAATGACACCGTGGAGCTCACTGACGCCGTTGTTGTATGCCGAGAGCTTGAGGGCGAGGACAGTCATGCAGAAGTGTTCGAGGGTATCCTCGGGATTCTCACGACCGAGGGCCATAAACGATTCCCAGCTGAGACCGGTACCGTCGGTTATGTTGTGGAAGTACTTCTGGATGATCTCTACCGGAAACCGTTCGTTACCGGCGGGAACAGGAGTGTGGGTGGTGAAGATATTTGTCGGCCAGAGTGCCTGACGTGCCTCGTCGAAGGAAAGACCCTTCTCCTGCATGTAGATTCGAATACGTTCAATGCCGAGAAAGGCTGAGTGGCCCTCATTCATATGTGTAACTTCAGGCTCGATCCCGAGAGCTCGTAGAGCACGAATGCCGCCAATGCCCAACAGGATCTCCTGACGAATCCGTGTCTCCTTGTCGCCTCCGTACAACTGAGCGGTGATCGAACGAAACTCCGGGCGATTCTCCTCGATATTTGTATCCAGCAGGTAGAGGCTGATTCGGCCGACCTTTACCTCCCAGACCCGGGCGACGACCGTACTGTCCAGGATTTGGACGGTAATCTTCACGTCCTCTCCATCTTTGGTAGTGCACCGGTTTACCGGCATGTTGAACCAGTCGTTCTCCGGATAGCGTTCCTGCTGAAACCCGTCGGCGTTGAGGTACTGTTGGAAGTACCCTTGCTGGTAAAGCAGGCCGACCCCGACTAAAGGAAGGCCAAGATCGGATGCCGTTTTCATGTGATCCCCGGAAAGAACGCCGAGACCGCCTGAGTAAATTGGAAGACTTACATCAAGGCCGTACTCCATGGAGAAGTAGGCGATTGTTCTCTTGCGTGTGCCGGAGTACCACGTATCCTTGCTCTGCTTGTAGCGCTGAAACCGGTCGCTTACCGCCTTGAGAGAGGCGAGGTAGCTGTCATCATTCGCCAGTTGTTCGTAGCGCTCCTGGGAGATCATTCCGAGCATCCGGACAGGATTCTGATGAGAAGAGATCCATGCATCGAAGTCCAGGCGTGTAAAAAGGGTCACCGCATCATTGTTCCAACTGAGCCACAGGTTGTGAGCAATCTCCTCCAGCGGTCTGAGCGGCTTAGGTATCTGAGGGCTTACGGTATACTTGATTATCTGCATCCAATCCTTCCTTCTTTACCGACACTACGCAGTGCGAGGGCGCGATGTCAACGAACCTCCGCCTCTGGTTCATCTATCGACCCGAGAGCTTCTCATCTGTTCAGCGAACCCGACACCGATTTACAGGAGTTCCTCCGGGTGTTCGTCGAGTATCGTGATGACTGTCGATCGCTCGCCGGTGCCGGGGAGCAGGTCGATCTTCTCAACGGCCTCCCGTACGCTTCTCTCTTTGGCTCGATGAGTCGTGATGACGACAGGGACGAGAGCATCCCGTTCAGGCATATCCTCCGATAGCTCGTTCTGCAGGACACTGGCAATACTGATTCCGTGGTCCGCGAATATGGTAGAGATCTTGGCAAGCATTCCCGGCGAGTCCTTGACCATCGTACGAATGTAGAATCGGCTTACCGTCTCGAGCACGTCAATCTGGTCTGTAAGGGTATTGATATCCTGCCACTGCCCAGCGGAAAGAAAAACGTTGGGAAAGGTTGAAAGTCCTATGCTCACCACATCCGAGACAACCGCACTGGCCGTAGGTGAGCCGCCGGCGCCTCGGCCGTAGTAAAGCGTGTGTCCGGTAGCGTGTCCGTAGACGCTCACTGCATTGAAAGGCCCGGTAACCCAGGCTAGAGGGTGATGTCGGGAGATAAACGCCGGTCGGACCCAGAGGGTAACCCCCTCCTCGGTGCGGTAGGCAACGGCCATGAGCTTCACCACGTAGCCTAAGGTGTCACCGAAGGTGACATCTTCCGCCGAAAGCCCGTCAATGCCCTCAACCGGAATCGCCTCGAAGTCAACCTTCAACCCAAAGGCAAGGGAGCTCATGATTGCGATCTTGTGCGCCGAGTCCATGCCGCCGACATCGAGGGTAGGGTCTGCCTCTGCAAGACCCTTCGCCTGAGCGTCGGCCAGGGCACTTTCGTAACTCTTTCCCTCCTCGATCATCTCGGTGAGTATGTAGTTGCACGTACCATTTACGATTCCGTATAGAGCATCAATCTCATTCGCAACAAGTCCTTCCACCAAGGCACGAATTATGGGGATGCCCCCTCCGCAGCTCGCCTCGAAGGCTATCGATTTTCTCCGTTGTCGAGCCAGCGCCCAGAGTTCCTCGCCGTGATGAGCGAGCAGCGCCTTGTTGGCCGTCACCACATGCTTGCCCGCCTCGAGAGCCGTCTCTATCAGCTGCCTGGCAAAGCCGGTGCCGCCTACGAGCTCGATGACGATCTCTACCTCCGGATCCTCCAACGCTTTGTCCAGATCATCAGTGAACAAGCTTTCGTCAAGTCCCAACGAGCGAGCCGTGTCGAAGTTCCTGTCGACTACGTAGCGCAGTTCGAGGTCAACGCCACTCCTTCGGCGGATTACCTCCCTGTCCCGAGTAAGAAGCTGCGCAGTCGCACCACCAACGGTGCCGCAGCCGACGAGAGCTACTACAACCATGCCGCCCATCGTATGTCTCGCCAAAGGGCCTGTCAACATTAGTATCCGCGAGCGTGTTGCTTGAAGCGGGAGAACTATTTGCGCGTACAGGAATTACAGCCGATAACGGATGGAACTCCGTACAGTCGGGCTCTTTAAAGGAGGCTATATGCCTAGACCAAGCTACTGTCCTAACGCTGCGTGTTCGAATCACGTCCCTCCACGAGGTCGCTGGCTGACAAAGTTCGGCTTCTACAGATGCGCTGCTCACGGACGGGTTCAGCGATACAAATGCCGAAACTGTGGAGCAACCATAAGTGATCAAACCGAATCTCTTCATTACTTTGCGAAACGAAGGCTTCCTCTTAAGGCCATAAAGACGTCACTTCTGGAGGGCGCCTCAATGCGAGAGGTAGGACGCAGATACAAGGCATCGCCTATGGCTGTCCAGCAGGCTGTAATCCGGTTGGGGCGTCAGTCCATCGCTGCCCAGTCGCATTTGCTCGATCGTCTCCATGAACGAAACGGACTCGTAATCGATGGGTTCAGATCCTTCGTCACCTCCCAGGACTATCCGTGTGACATAACAATTACTGTTGACCGGGACGGAGAGACAGTTCTTACGATGACACATGCTTTGTTTCGAAGAGGTGGTAGAACGACAGCTCAGCAGAAACATCGCTTGCACCGGAAGAATCTCCGATGGCAGCCATTGCCTGGTTCAATGAAACAAGCTATTTCTCTACAAATAAAGGAGTTATGGGACTATGCTCGCCCCAGGGACGGGGGAGCTATTCTTGTAGATACTGACGAGCATCCCCTGTATCTTCATCTGCTTGCGTTGGATCGCCTTGCCTCTCACTTCAGATTGGCAGGTCTCTTCAGCCACAGGCAGACTTCAAGTCGGGTCCATAGATCTATGCAGAATCCGTTATTTCCGGCCAACTATGTTGATCGACTGATCCGTCATCGTTTGCGGGAACATACAAGAGAGACGATCGCCTTCGGCCGTAATGCTGTAATGCAAATGCACCGAGCGTGGATCTTTGCCTGGGACCACAATGCAAACCGGGAGTTTCGGGTCCGCAACCCCCTGCTGGGTGTCCATGCGGTCCAGGGCAGTGTTCGTCCCGATATGGTCAGCAGCCTCACGCGCTCGTTCTATCGGCGACGGATTCGCCCGTCATCGACAGGTCTGTCTGAGTCCTTAAAGAACGTGTGGGAAGGTTCTCTGCAAACCCCGCCGTTACGTTGGCGGGCCGGCCAGTCGGGATCATCCGTGTTCACACCGGCGTTCATACTTCGGGAAATCCGTGGATAAAACAACACGCTTCTCGATACTAAGTGGCTCCACCGGGGCACTTCATGGTACCATGACGCATGCGACAATCAACCGTATCTCCGGCTTCTATCGCCCAGCGGCCTGCCGTGCCGATACGGCAATCGTGCCTGCCATCCGCCGTCGTAATGGAGTCGAGGTTCTATCAACGCCCCCTAATAGGGCAGGTGAACTCCGAGCGCACCATAATCTGGGGCGCCGGTACAACGGCTCTCGCATATCGCCTCGACGTCGATTCCCTTGATGTGGTTGATTTGGGTGATTGTTCCCCGACCAATGCGGTGGAGCTTTGTCTTGAGATGGAGAATCGACCTGGTACCTTCGAGTTGCCGGAGGTGGTTGATCTTCTCGACTGGCTTGAACAGCAGGAGGCGGAACGTACCGGCTCCATCCGGGAGATGGTTGACGGAGAGAAGAAGGGGCTCTGTGCCCAGGCCGAGCGAACTCGACTTCTCCCGGCAAAGCTCAGACAGCAGGTGGTGGCAGGTACCCTCTCCCTGCGGCACGCTGAGCACCTGATGACGATGCCTGTAGCTGTGATCGATGCAGTTCTCGAAGCCTCTGAGACCATGAGTTTCAGTGTACGAAGAGCGCTCATCACCATGATATACGAACTGACAAGAGGCGAACTGTCCACGGAGGCTGAGATTCTCGAGGCATTGCGGAGCCCGGATCCCAAGGAGCGCATTGAAGCCTTGAGATACCCTGCTTACATGGATGCGCGCTCCGCATTGAAGAGCGCCTCACGCCGGCACCTTGCCGGAACGGGCGTCACCGTAAGCTTCCCCGATTATTTTGAAGGAGAGGAGCTTACACTTCAAATACCGTTTTCAAGCACCGAACAGCTTATGGGTCGGCTCGACGCGGTAAGGGGCGTTGCGACGGCCCTTGGAGAGTTAACAGTGCACTTAGGGTAAAATGGAAATGACATCAATTGGCATCAACACGCACATAGATCGAGTCTACATCGAGAGATCCGTCGCCTCCTCCAAGGCGGCCCTCAGGGCGATCGAGCACGTCGGAGGAAGTGTGCCCGTCACGCTTGTCTCCACCCGTAGCGAGATACCTCAGGATGAGTGCAACCACCGAACGCTCTTTATCGCGCAAACGCCGACGGGTGCTTTCAAGCGGTGTCCCGGGAGTCGGGGTCACCTCTGCTGCAACTACCTGACTGTCGATCTTTACGCGGGATGCACACTCGGATGTACCTACTGCATCATGAAAAGCTATCTCGCTTCGTCACCCGTGACCGTCTACGCCGATCTGAAGGGGACGATCGTCGAAATACGTCGGGTCGCCCTGGAAAACCCGAATCTCGTCATCCGGGTGGGTACCGGGGAGGTAGGCGACTCTCTCCTTTACGACCAGCTTTTTCAACTGTCTGAGGAGCTGATATCTGGTCTTGCGGATCTTTCCAACGTGCGACTCGAGCTCAAAACGAAGAGCACGGAGGTAAACCACCTTCTCCAGATCCCTGAAAAGGGAGGCGCCGTTATAGGCTTCTCACTGAATCCGGAATCGGTAGCAGAGGAAGAGGAGCCTTTCGCGCCATCTCTGAATGCCCGGATCGATGCGGCGTTGAGAGCCTCGGACGCGGGCTACGGTATCGCCTTCCATTTCGATCCGATTATCATGGTGGAGGGTTGGAAAGAACGGTATGACGCAGTCGTCGAGAGCCTATCAAGCTTCAGGGGCAGGGATCTTCCCTGGGTCAGCCTTGGTACGCTGCGCTTCACCAAACGCCTCCGCGCCATGATGGAGGAGCGGCCTTACCTCTACGATGAGTTCTTTCCATCGAAAGACGGGAAGCTCCGGTACTTCCAGCGCTCCAGGGTTGGCGTATACCGCCACCTGAGATTTCGTCTCAGAGAAGTGCTCGGAGAGGTCCCGATATACCTCTGCATGGAGTCCGCGGCTGTTTGGCAGCGGTCAATGGGTATGTTGCCGCAGACGGCAGGAGAGCCGGTAAGGGAACTGTTTAGGTGGCCTTCAGGGATGCCGAAAGTGAAAAGGTGAGGTGGCCGGCACAGATTCATTCACTGCTACTGCCCTTCCTCCTTGTTTTGGTGTCGGTGCCTGCCTTAGGTGAGGAGGTTGGCATCGTCTCTGCCAGGGAAACCTCGCTGTCGGTAGTTCGCCTCGGCCGCAGCCTTCCACAGCCTCGGCCGGCGGGCTCCGGGCTGCACGCAGAAGACCTGATTAGTACAGGGGAAGGGACTGCAGAGATTATCCTCGACGATGGCCTGCGTATCGCGCTTCTGCCGGAGACGACAGTACACCTCGCAGCAACCTCTGCAGGGCTCGAAGTAGAGTTGCTCTCAGGAACTCTTCGAGTTATTCGGGCTCGTCCGGAAGCGGCCACTCTCCTGCGAAGTGGTGATATTCACCTTATTCCTCGAGCCGGTACTGCCACCGTTTCCACCTACCCGGGCGATCTGCGTCTCATTGTTGCAGAAACCGGGCGACACGAGGTTGTTTCAGTAACCGGTGAAAGACGATTCGCGGAGCCTTCGGTAGCTGTAGGCTACGATGGATCCCTCTCGTCGGTGGAAGGCACGCCCGCGCGGTGGGTCCTGGACAAGCTTGACGCTTTCTCCGCCCTCGGACCGGAGGACCATGCCCGACGAGTCAGAGCTTATCTCGAGATCGAAGAGCGATTCTTCGCAGCCTACGACGAACTCCTTGCGTTCAGGGCCATTACCGACGGATGGCTCGAGGCTTCATCGAGAGATCTGGAAGTACCGGCGGAGACAGAACTCGAGGAGAATCCTGAGCTTCGCCAATCCCTGGAGGCACTCCTTCCGGTCTCAGAGGAGTTCGAGGCGCGCTTTTTCCAAGCCTCCGTGGACATGGAGGTGATCTCTGAGGTCTATGACGCATACATCAGTGATCAAGGCGCATATCTCACGGCACGACTTGACTACGTCAGGATGTTGCGGGTGCTTCTGGGACGAGATCTTGTCGCTTCCTTAACTTCTTAGTATCGAGAAGCGTGTTGATAAAACCAACCTAACTTCTTTTTAAGCAAAGGTTTGTGCCGTCGATAACCGTTATCAAGGATAAGTTGTTGTCTCAAAGTATCTTGGAGCGATCTACCAACACGCTTCTTGATACCTTCAGAACAGCGTGACTTCGCCGCGCTTCTTCTCATTACGCTCCCGCCGAATCCTCTCGAGGTACTCAGTCTCCTCCTCTTCGACTTCGTGGACAGCCGAGGAAGAGACAATCCGCTTGAGCAGAACCTTCGAGGTAGTCGGGTAAAAGAAGAGTTTTCGCGCCTGGGTCCCGCCGACATCGGACGCTTTTATCGGGATTCCCTCAGTCTGGAGAAACTCCATCGCAAACTCCACATTACTCCGGGGCACGTTGCCCGCGGTCGAGGCGTGCAGAACGTGGCCGCCCCCAAAAACCTTCGCCTGGAGGTTTCGCTTGTTGGCGCCGCGCTTGAGAAGCTCGTTGATCAGGACCTCCATTGCAAAGAGACCGTATTTCGCGCTCTCCTGGTTGAAGCCCTTGCGAGAGTCGATTGAGCCGGGCAGCATAAAGTGATTCAGCCCACCGATTTTGAGAACCGGTTCGTGGAGGGCAACCGCGACGCAACTGCCGAGGATCGTGGAGATGATCGTCTCCTCATTGGTGGTGTAGTACTCCCCGGGGTGAATAATGATGACTTCTGCCTGAAATTTCGAATTGAAGTGTCGGTACATCCGCTTCCGCTTTAAAAGAGTGTGAGCTCGCCCGAGGTGACCCCTGACTCCACCTCGATACCGGCGAGGGCGCCGGCGCTCTGTTTGTGGGTAAAAATCGTGAATCGGTCGATGATCGACTGGAGTCGCTCACTTTTGATGACCCACGACTGGAGACCGAGCTCGTCGAGGAGCGGTTTCATCTGCTGGTCTGCGGAGGCGCGCACCCCTTTGAGTTTCTCCTCGATCGCATCGATCTGGGTTCCGAGAGCCTCGAGCCGCTCGAGCTCGGCCTCCGAGTCGCCAAACAGATCGTGGAAACGGCTGGTAAAGAGGGAGAACCCCCTGACGAAGGAGGAGACCTCGTCGAACTGGCTGTCGATACGCTCGTAGCGCGACTCGATTTCCTTTCGAAAGGAGAGTACGATTGCCTCTTCCTGGGTAAAAAGCGTCCGGAAGTGCTCTACGGATATGCTGATGGTTTCTATAAAGCCCTGGGTCGAGCTGAGAGATGTTGCCACATCCCTCTCGATTTTCCGGGTGAGCTCGGTCATCTCTCCAACGGTATCGGACATTTGCTGGAGCACCTGCTGTTTGGCTACCTCGATCCGCGATGCAATGTCGATGGAGTGAAACCGGTTTATGAGGCTCGAGAAGGACTTGAAGTGAGCCTCGAGCTGGTTTATGTCCCGCATCAGCTGCACCGACCGTCGGGAGACCCGTTCCTTCAACTCCATGGTGGTGTTGATCTCCTGAAGGATCTGTTCGAGGAGGTGGAGGGAGCCTTTGCGCTGAGCCGCCATGCTTCCTGACTTGGTCTCGTCCTCGGTCTGGCGCAGATACTCGTTTCGCTGAGACTCGAAGGACCCCATCATCTCCTTCGCCTCGCCGATGTGCCGCCGTAGCTGCCCGAGGCTCTCCTGCAGCTGGGTCCGGACATCCTCGAGGACACTGTTGCACAGCTCCGGAACCATCCGGACAAAGGCAAACTCATCGAGGCGGTCCTCCGTGGTCCCGGTCTCCTCTCGCTCGGTGAGTCCCTGAAGCGAGATAATCACGTGGTCGACCGACTGTCGGATGATATCCTGGAGCTGGACGCTCTCCATGATCGACCGGATCGGCTTGCGGAGTGATGCCGACCTGTCGCGGAGGTCTTTCATTCCCCTGGTCAGACTGCTGCTCGCCTCCTCGAGTTTTTCGAAACTACCAAAGAGTTCTCCCCTGAGACGGGAAAACAGCTCGTTCTCAAAATTGCGGACCTCCTCGATCTGAGCGCTGAACTCCTGGAAATCCTGAAGAAGCTGTTGTCCCCGTCGGGTGATCTCGTCTGAAAGCTCTATCGTCCGGGCAGAGAGCCGCTTGAGCTCTTCGGTGATGTAGGAAAACGCGCGGCCCGCAGAGCCTGCCTTGAGGGCGACGGTCATAGCGTTCAGGGATATGAGCTCCATGTCCTCCGAATCATGGCGGATCGCGGCGATGAGCTCCTCGAGGCCGGCGAGATTACCAACCGATTCGTTGAGCTGCGTGTAGAACGCCTCGTCCTCCCGATGCATCTCAACGAGATGGGCGGTGGAGCGCTCGAGGGTCTCCCGGGTCTCCGAAATAAGGGAGCCGAAAGAGGCGCGGGCCCGATGGGAGGCGCTGAGGTCTTCGATCGTCGACTCAGAACGGTTGAGAGACCGCTCCATCTCCCGCATCAGATCCGGAAAGGTCTCACCGAAACCGGTAAACACCTTTTCGGTCTCCGAGACGAACGTTTGGAGAGTCTCGATGATTCGGTCCCTCAGCTCGAGGGTCGTTCTATCCATAGCTTGAGTATACCTTTAGATTCTCCCAGGTTCCAACTCGCTCCAACAGCGGCGCAACGGTGGTGATCTGCCTCCCCGACCGGCCATTCGCCCGGGGCCGTGCCAGGGAGGGACAAAAAAGACCTCCCCGAAGGGAGGTCTTCGTATGAACCATCAGTGTACCGACCGTCTGATCAGACCGGGTCGCTCGCCCGCACTCCCTCGACATTGAGGGCCTTTTCGGTGTCCAGGTCGAAGAGGATTGCCCGCTCCATGCTGGGTACGAACTTCGCCTTTTCCCCGACGTTGAGATTAACAGTCGGTGGGGTCCGGGCGATGATTTGGTGGCTGCCGGTATTTACGTAGTGGTGAATCTCCGCACCGAGGGGCTCGACGACCTCTACCGTAACCGGGATGTGGCTGCCCTCTTTGGCGTCCGGCTCGTAGACGAGGTCCTCCGGACGGATGCCGAAGGTGAGCTTCTTGCCGACGTACCCCTTGGCGACTTCTTTTGTCTTTCCCTCGAGGGCGATCTTGAAGTTGCCCTCGTCGGCTACGATGGTGTCACCATCCTGGGAGATCTCCACGGTGAGAAAGTTCATCGGAGGAGAGCCGATAAAGCCTGCGACGAACCGGTTGATCGGCTTGTTGTAGAGGGTGAGGGGATCACCGATCTGTTGGATCAAGCCGTCTTTCATGACCACGATCTTGTCTCCCATGGTCATTGCCTCAACCTGGTCGTGGGTGACGTAGACCATCGTCGCCTGGAGTCTGTTATGAAGGGCGGAGATCTCCGCTCGCATCTGCACCCGCAGTTTCGCGTCAAGGTTGGAGAGGGGCTCGTCGAACAGGAAGACCTTCGGCTGCCGGACAATCGCACGGCCTACGGCGACCCGCTGTCGCTGGCCCCCGGAGAGTGCCTTCGGCTTCCGCTCGAGAAGCATTCCGATATCGAGGATCTTCGCGGCCTCATCAACCCGTTTTTTGATCTCCGCCTTATCGAACTTCCGGATCTTGAGACCGAACGCCATGTTGTCATAGACGGTCATGTGCGGATACAAGGCGTAGTTCTGAAAGACCATCGCGATGTCCCGATCCTTCGGGGGGACGTCGTTGACCCGTTTTCCGTCGATCACCAGATCTCCCCCCGAGATATCCTCGAGGCCGGCAATCATCCGCAGGGTGGTGGTTTTTCCGCAGCCCGAGGGGCCGACCAGAACCACAAACTCCTTGTCTGCTATCTGAACGTTCGCGTCTTTAACCGCGGTCACGTTCCCTTCGTACACCTTGGTAAGGCTTTTCAACTCGACATTTGCCATCTGAAATCCTCCGCCGGCAATTATTTTATGGTCTTCACAGTGTACGGGCAGTTTCAAGGGGTGTCAAATTTCTACCCACTCTCTCATCATATACCCGCCTCGGGGCAGATGCGTTTCACGCCGTCCTACCGGTCGCCTCGGAGGGCGCGGATCATGTCAGAGGCCCTGGGATCGGTACCACTGGTCTATGGCCGCCCCGAGAGGCGTCTCCGGCTCTCCCGGCTCCTCCCTGGAGCCAAGCAGTATCGCCCGGCGGAGCCAGGGGCCGATCACTTCGTCCTCCACGGTGCTCCAGTTGAAAGGGGTCTGCCTGGGAAACTGGAGCCGCCCCGGCGGCGGCACCCGACCGAGGAGGGTCGGATAGATTCGGGGTATCACCTCGCCGTTGACCTCGGGGACCGAGGAGAAGCCGTCGATAAAACCGAAACTGTCGATATTCCGGTCAAGAGCCTCCGCCATGAGCCACTCCTGGGTCTCCGGGCTCAGGAGCCAGTCGAGAAAGCGAAGGCTCGAGCGGCGGCTCCTGCTGCGACTCGGCAGAGCGGCAAAGACGATCTCAGGCAGGACTGGTACCCCTCGATCTCCCGCAAGCCACCGGAATCCCATGTTCTCGGTCAGCTGATCCGGCAGGGCCAGGTAGGTACCGGCGGTAGAGTAGGCGAATCCGATCCGCCCCCTTCGCAGTAGTTTATCCGTCGGGTCGTACAGATAGCGTTCCTCGAAGGCCGAAGCAGCTCCCCCGCCGCCGTTCTCATCGCTTCGCCAGGCGATCGCCTCCTCCAGCAGTTGGTCGAGGGCTTCCTGATCCCACGCTACCTGGAGTTCTTCGACTTCCGTAAACTCCGCTTCCAGCGCTTGCGCCCAGGCGAGGAGAAACCGGTCATCCCAGACCGGGGAGAATCCGACGCTTTCGAACCTGCCGGCGCTGAACTCGTTGAAAGCGGCCCCCGCATCCCTGAGCTCCTCAGCGCTTATTAAGGCTCTCGCCTCCCCCGGCAGGGTGGTATCGAGAAACTGTATCAGGGGAAGATCGAAGGAGAGAGGCAGAAACCGAAGGCTGTCTTCGTACCTGCCGAGATCGAGAAGGGCGGGGTAGACCCGGGAGCCCATACTGGTCGCGCTGAGATCCTGAACAAAGGGGAGGAGATTCCTGCTTGCAAGACCACGTCCGATGACGATGTCCGGGGTTCCCTCCTCGGTGAGAAACGCCTCGGCAACCTCCTCCTCAAAGCGGATCTCGACCTTGATCTGCTCCTGCTCGGCGTTGAACAGCTCGACGTAGTAGGCAAGAAGCGGCTCGTCGGTCCACAGTTCCACCGTCTCGACCCCCTCGGGCTCGCTGCAGGAGAGAAGCAGCAGGGGAACGACCAGCCAAATCAACAGGTTCCGGGCGCTTCTCATCGGCTCACCTGGTTTCCCCAAGCCGATCCGCTCTGCCCGCTCCGGAGCCGCCAATGCCGCTCTCACGGCAGAGCGAGCTCCTCTGCGGCGGCGTAGATCTCGTCAAACAGCTCCCCGAGGGACTCCTCGTCGACGCTGGCAAAGGCGACCCGGAGGTACTCACTTCCGATGGCGATCGTCCCGATGCCCCGCTCGAGGAGCGACAGACGCAGCGCCTCGGCGTCGATACCGTCGCAGCGGAAACTCATGAAGTATCCGGAGTTGAAGGGAAGCGGCTGCAGCGGCGAGGTCTCATGGAGGGGAGCCCTCTCCTCGAGCCACCCTTTGATCCGACGGTAGCGCGCCTCGAGGACCGTGCGAGCCTCCGTTTTCTGTTTCTCGTAGTCCGGGTGCTCCATCACCTTGAGCACCAGGTGCTGGGAGAGGTTGCTGCTGTTCGATACGATCGCCCGCAGGGACCCGACAAACTTCTGCTCCAGGGCGTTCCTGCTCGCCTCATCCATTCCTTTAGCGCCGAAAGTGAGAAATCCGACCCGCAGGCCCCAGGCGAAATCCTCCTTGGTTGCGCCGTCGACCTTGATCGCCAGGATCCGCTCGTGGGCGTCGGCGAGGCGGGAAAAGACCGACTCGGTGGCGACCTCGGGCTCGAAAAAAAGGCCGAAGTAGGCGTCATCGGAAATCACCAGGATGTCCACCCCCCGGTCCGCGAGTTTCTTTAGTCTCTCCACCACGCCGTCGAGCTCGGCCTCCGTGGGGGAGTATCCGGTGGGGTTATTGGGAAAGTTCAGCAGGAGCACTACCTTGCTGCGATCCGCCGCCGCAGCTTCCAGAGCAATCCCGAAGCCGTCGAGATTGAACCCACCGCCGTCGGAAAAGAAGGGGAAGGTTTCGATCCGCCCCTCACTTCGATGTTCGAAAATAAGTCGGTAGTTACCCCAGAACATATCCGGCATAACCACAGGATCTCCGACATCTACGAACAGCTCGGCAATGTGGAGGATTCCGTTTGTGAGCCCTGAGGTAACCAGGGGCATCGAGATCGGCACCCCGGCGAGGGAGGGGTTTTTTTGTACCAACTCCTCCTGCCACCGCTTGCGCAGCTGTGGGACCCCCGGGGTGGGGGCGTAGGCTACACTCTCGGACGGCTCAAATCCCTCGGTGAGCGCCCGGGCCGCCGGAAGGATCAGCGGTACCCCGCCGTTGTACGCCATCCCGGCGGTGGCGTTAAAGCGGTGAGCCTTCTGCCTCGCCTCGGCGGTCTGGGCGACAATACCCTTTGGAAAAAACATGCGACGGCCGGTGGCCGAGAGGAGTCGGCCGGCGACGGTCGGCTCGAGTGTCTCATTGAGTTTCTCAGCGAGCGGATTCATGGCCCAATCATACTGAAAGCTGTGGCGATGGTGCAATCCGAGGACGTGGACGACAGGAGTCCCGGAGATTGACCGAGGTCTGCTTACAAAGTATGGTAGCCCCATGGCACCGGGCGACGCTGAGCAGCGTAGCGGTACGCCCTCTACGGAAGGTTCCGAGGGGCTTGGGTTTTTCGATAAGCTCCTATCTATCTTCTTTGGCGGCAACGACCCAGAGCGGCAGAAGCGTAAACAGCTTAAACAGATCGGAAAGGAACTCAGTAAGTCGAAGTTCAGCTTCTACAAGCCTCGGAACAAAGAGGCTCTACCGGACTTTGCCAAGTTCTTCTACAACCAGTACAAGGTTCTCGGCCCTGCGCAGCAGATCCTGCAGAACGCCGCAGGCTCCAAGACCCTCAAGAGCATAGTCATCGACTCCTACATGAGCGATAAGCAGCGCTCCCTCAGGGATCAGTTTGACGAGGAGGCGATCCGCAAGCGGGCCGGGGAGGTTGAGACCAAACAGCTCGCCGAGGAGCTCAAGGACGGGATGATCAACTTCTACGGCTCCTTCGATGCGGAGCTGGTAAAGAAGATCAACGGCACCTACAATCTCACCCAGCTCCTGCTCCGTCTGGTCAACTTCGACTTCTATTTCGTCCTGAGAAAATTCGACTCGGCGATAAGCGAGAATAACTTCGTCTACAAGCCTAATTTCGATCCGATCAACGCCGATTACATCGTCGATGACATCCGGGACTATCTCGAGATCGCCCTGGTCCTCGATCCGAAGGCGCCCTGGGACTCGGTTATCGATATTCTCAAACAGTATCGGGGCGTGGAGGTTGTCGATCGGGACGCCTTCAAAAAGATGATGAAGGAGATCGCCGCGGTGGTCCGGGAGAACGTTCTCGAGCTGATGGTCCGCCACATCTCCGAGGAGCCCTTCTGGCAGGCGAAGGGGGCGGGTTCAAACGAGCGTATAGTCGAACCCTACCTGAACACCCTTAAGACCACCACCGAGGCGAACGTTCAGAAGCTTCTCAACGAGCGGCGGGACAAGAAGATCGATACCCTCGCCCAGCAGGTTTTTGGTACCTCCGCTGTTCAGCGCACCAAGAACTACACCGAGAAGGCAAATCTCATGTTCTCAAAGCGGGCGTTTGCCGGCTTCACCCACACTCGTGCCCTCAACTATCTCAAAGCGTACCTGCTCGACTACTTCAAAAAGGATGTTCGGGAGCTGGTACAGGACCTCCTCCTGGTCCGGGGCAAATGGGTCACCAATATCCAGTCCCAGCAGCTCTCCGACGCCTACCATCAGGTGATGCAGCTCTCCGAGGCGTTGGTCAACTTTGATGAGGCGTTGGGAGAGGAGGGGGAGCGCGGTATGAAGCTGAAAAAGGCGTCGGGCCGGGTGGTTGAGCGGGACCCGTCGACGGCAAAGCTCCTGCGGGACCAACTCAACGAGATCAACAATGAGGCAAAGCGCCTCATTTCCGAAGCATCCACGAATCTGGTCACCATCGGAAAGTTTTTGAAGATGCTTGTGGCGGATTTTGACCAGACCGAGAACGACATGGTCAACAATTGGAAGGAACTCGACAGCCTGATCGAGGAGTCGATCCGGGAGCGGATGATCGAGACCTACAAGCAGCTCTACCGCTTTATCCAGCTCATGCAGGTTGTCTCAAAAAAGTAGCAGCCGCGCTGTGGCCCATCCCGGGGTGGGGGAGCGCAAACCAGGGTGGGGGAGCGCAAACCGTGGTGGGACAGTGCAAACCGGGAATGGGGGCAGCGCAAACCGGGGTGGGACAGTGCAAACCGGGAATGGGGGCAGCGCAAACCGGGAATGGGGGCAGCGCAAACCGTGCCCGCTACCGCCGGCCTCAAGCAGCGCTAAAGCGCACCCTCGAGTTTGAGCAGAAAACGTTTCATCTTGCTGCCCCGCTCCTCCGGGAGTGATCGGCGGGCGTAACTCCCGATGTCTCCCGAGGCGGGGATGACCCTGTGGCACGGGATCACGATAGCGATAGGGTTCGCCGCGACGGCGTTACCTACCGCCTGGGCGGCGTCCCGCCGACCGATCTTCTGGGCGAGCTGCCCGTAGGTCATCGTGGTGCCGTAGTCGAGTTTTCGCAGACGGCCCCAGACGGCGCGCTGAAAGCCTGTTCCCTCATACTCAACGGAGAGGTCGAACTGCCGAATCTGACCGTTGAAGTACCGGTCGAGCTGCCACTCTACCTCTCCGCAGGCGTACTTGTTCTCCTCCCGCTCCTCACCCTCCGGAAGGTCCTCAATCGGGGCGTAACTGAGCCTGATAACTGCCCCGCGTCTGTTAACGGCCAGATAAATCGGTCCGGCCGGGGAGCGATAGGTGTGTGTGTAGATCACCACTTCGGTTCCTTAGTGTAGTCTCCCGGGATGTACGGGGCAAGGGGGGCCGGGACGTCCGCCTCACGAGGAGTATCGCTGCCCCTCCCGGAGGCGGTACTCGGCAAGCTGAGCATGGAGGGAGGGGGGGACTTTGGCCGTGAGGACGACGGTGTCCTCCAGGTACGACTCCTCCAAAACCCTGCCGTGCTCGTAGACCCGGGAGACCAGGTCGTAGCGGCTCAAGGGGATGCGGAATCTCGCCTCCACAAAGAGGGCGTCAAGGGCGTTTTGAACGGCCCCGACCATCTCCTCGAGCCCCGCGCCGGTCACCGCGGAGGTAAAGACGACCGGCACCGAGGGCTCGACGCCGCTGATATCCGCCATGAGTTGTCCGCGGTCGAGCTGATTATCCGCCTTGTTGACCACAACGAGGCGGGGCTTGTCTTGTGCCCCGAGCTGTGAAAGAACCTTCTCGGTTGTGGCAAGCTGCTCACCCCGCTCCGGGTCTGACCCGTCGACCACGAGGAGAAGCAGGTCCGCCTCGAGGGTCTCCTCGAGGGTCGAGGCGAAGGCGTCAACGAGATGGTGGGGAAGCTTCCGCACGAAGCCGACGGTATCGGTTAGAAGACAGTCGGTACCGTTTGGAAGATGGAGGCGCCGGGTCGTAGGGTCGAGGGTGGCAAAGAGCTGGTCCTCCACGAGGACCTCCGCTCGGGTGAGGGCGTTGAGGAGGGAGGACTTCCCGGCGTTGGTGTAGCCCAGGAGGCTTGCCGATGGAATCGGTACCGACCGGCGCCGCTCGCGTCGGGTTCGCCGTTGCTTTTCGAGGGAACGCAGCTCCCGCCGGATCTGGGCGATCCTGTCCTCCACCATCCGCCGGTCCATCTCGAGCTGCTTCTCTCCCTCGCCCCGGGTTCCCCTCGCGCCGCCCCGCTGTCTCGACAGGTGGCTCCAGGCGTTTCTGAGCCGAGGCAGGGCGTACTCGAGTCGGGCGAGCTCCACCTGCAGGGCGGACTCCTTGCTGCTCGCGTGCTCCGCGAAAATGTCGATAATGACGCCCTGACGATCGAGGGTTGTGGCGCCGGTGAGACGGTCCCAGTTACGCTGCTGTGCCGGGGTGAGGTTCACATCGAAGACGAGTACGTCGAAGCCTTCCGACGCGACCCGTTCGGCGATCTCATCAGCCTTGCCGCTACCGATGTAGAGTCCCGGATGGACACGATCGACCCGGGCGATTTCGGTGGCGGCGGCTCCGATGCCGAGGGTATCGCAGAGCCTGCCGAGTTCCTTGCCGTACCGTTCGGCGGTCAGCTCGCTCTCCTCCGGGTGGCGAGGTACAACGAGCAGGGTCTTTCCGCCCTCGGGGGTGAGGAAATCCTCTCCCCTCTCCTCGCGACCTTCGCCGAAGCGGGGATACGGTTTCGGCTTTTTCACTCCGGGGCGTCCAGTCTGGTGGGAGCCAACAAATCAGAGATCCTCACTGACGTAGAAGCGCAGCTCCTGGGGGCGGGAGCGGTTGCCGACCTGATCCGTCGCTCTGCCTCGGATGGTGTAAAAGCCGGGCTGCGTGAGCTCGATCGGACCGTCGTAGGGTCGAAAGGGCCCTTCGTTGAGAGAGACCTCGATGATCTCGACTCCCGAGAGGCGGTCGGAGGCCCTCAGGACGATCTCGTTTCCCTGCTCGCTGTAGCGCTCGCCCCCGAAGGTGCGAAGGGGGCGGCTCGGCACGAGAGAGAGCGCCGGCGGGGTGAGATCGACCCGGGCGGTTGCCTGGAAGGTCTCGCTTCGATTTCCCACATTGTCCACGACATAGGCGTAGCCGAGGTACTCCCCCTCCTCCTCGAAGAACAGCGGTCCGGTGTAGCGGGTAAACTCCCGATTGTCGAGACTGACGAAGATATCCCAAACGCCGGAGAGGGCGTCCTCCGCCTCGAGGTGCACCGCGGTCTCGCTGCTGATGACCGCCGACCCGTCATCTTCGATAACCGCCGCGCCCCGAGCTCGAGCCGCCAGACGGGGGGCGGTCGCATCGATGACTACCTCGTAGACGCTCTCCTGCGAGGGGGTTCCGCTTGTCGCAACCGCCCGATAGACGATCTCGTGCCGTCCCTCCTCCTCGATTTGAATCGCCCCCTCGTAGCGCTGGTAGGCGCCCTCACCGATCCTGTACTCGAGGTGACTGAGCTCCTCGCTGCTCTCCTCGGGGGTGAGAACGAATTGCGCCTCCGGCGGGGCATAGGCGGTGCCGTTGTCGGTGTAGATCCGCTTCTCCTGGGATAAGACGGGAAGGGTCAGGGATACCAAAAGTAACAGTGCTGTGATGACTCGATTCATCACACCTCCTCATCGGCGCAAAACGTGGGCTTCTTCGATCAAGAGTATCGGCGTCCCCCCGTGTCCGGGTCAAGGATGAGGGAAAGGTCGGGAAGCCCGGGCGGCCGGGGTCAAGGCAGCTTCCTTCGCCCCGAGGCACTCCTGCCGGGGGAAGGACGCGCTTACAGGATCATTGCCGAGCGACCCCAGTGGTAGTGATTCTGTCTGATCTCCTCGACACCGAGCATGCGGTATTCCACCAGGTTCTCACCGCTTCCGACGTATATGCCGGAGTCGATAATCTGATAGGAAAACGATGCGATCGAGCGCTCGACGTTCTTGTTCGGTTTTTCCTTGTTGTTCAGGACATCCGCTACGCAATCCTTGAGGTGATCGAGGTTGTGGTCGTAGGCACCACCGATGTTTCCTGTCGCCTCGGGGTTGTCAAAGTCGATCACCTTGAGGTCGGCGAAGACCACCTTCGGGACGCTGACCTTGTTTTTCGGGTCGGTCATGTAGGCTGCGAAGCGCTTCGGGTCGTAGGCACTGGTAACCAGGGGGGTGAGGGGACATAGCTCCTGGTAGACGTAGAACTTCTTTTCGAGTCCCTGGAAATCAACCTTTTCGAGGGCGAGGCTCCGCCCATCCTTGGTGGTCAGATAGATGTTGCCCAGAGCGCTCTCAGGCACATGCTCGAGCACCCGGTAGACGGACATCCAGACTGAGTGCTTCGGCTCGCCGGTTTCATGCTGAACGCACCGTTGCTCAGCGTAGTTCCAGTCAAAGTACTCCCCGAACCCCCCTTCGATCTCAAAGAAGGTAATCATCTCGTAGGAGCCGTTCTTCGAGCCGATAGCCATGTACTGACCGAACTGCTCCGGCTCGAGTTGGGATGCGATGAGCGCCTCGATCGGGAAAACGGAGAGATAGTAATGTATCCGCATTGGTTCCTCTTGCATAGTTGCTGGATTATTGGTGTATCGTAAGACTACCCGTGGAGGGTTGTAAAGCGTATTTTCCTCGAGGGAGTATGGAGCAGGGACCCGACCGACCACCAGATTGTCTCACCTGCGTGCACTTCTACGTAACCTGGAACAAGCGGTTTCCCAGGGGGTGCCGTCTCTTTGGCCTCCAGTCCCGGGAACTGCCGAGCCACGTAGTCTTTCGTAACACCCAGCGCCACTGCCCCGCCTACCAGCGAAGGCGGGAGGTCAGGAGCAGTAGGCGCGCCAGCTCGTAGCGACGAGGCTCTCCAGGTCGCTGTGCTCCGGCTTCCATCCGAGAAGCTCCCGGGCGAGGCGTGAGGAGGCGACAAGCCGGGCGGGGTCTCCGGGGCGACGGTCCACCACCTCTGTCGGGATCTGCCTACCGGTTATCTCCCGGGCGACGTCAACGATCTGCTGGACCGAGATCCCGACCTCGCTTCCGAGATTAACGGTAATATCCTCATCCTTATCCCCGATGTACTCCATGGCGAGCAGATGTGCCTCCGCGAGATCCGAGACATGGATGTAGTCCCGAACCCCGGTCCCGTCGTCGGTGGCATAATCATCACCGAAGATCTTCAGCCGCTCCCGGCTGCCGACGGCAACCTCCATGATCACCGGCAGCAGATTTGCCGGCGCCTGCTCGAGACCGGTAATCTCGCCGTCCGGGTCGTAGCCGGCGGCGTTGAAGTACCTCAGGGAGGCGTAGCGGATCCCTTTCAGTTTCGAGTACCAGGAGAGGAGCCGCTCGATCTCGAGCTTGGTAAAGCCGTAGTAGTTCTCCGGATTGGTGGGGTGGTTCTCGTCCACCGGAAGGTACTCAGGCTCCCCGTAGACCGCCGCGGAGGAGGAAAAGACTATCCGCCGGGTGCCGGCGTAGGCCATCGCGTTGAGCAGGGCGATGGTCCCGGCGATGTTGTTTCGGCTGTACTTCTCCGGAGCGACCATCGACTCCCCCGCCGCCTTGAACGCCGCGAGATGAACGACCGCGTCGATGCCCTCGGAGGAAAGCAGGTCCCGCAGCTTCAGTTCGTCGGTAATCTCGCCGTGGACGAACCCGCTTTCCCGCAGGAGATTCGCCCGGAGCCCGCTGGAGAGGTTGTCGTAGACGGTTACGGTGTGTTCGCGGCGAACTAACGCCTTGGCGACGTGGCTGCCGATATATCCCGCCCCGCCGACTACCAGAACATGCATGGTTCGCTCCTTGGACCCGACCTCGTGTCGGTGAGAGTAAAGCTCCCTCGAGTCGCTGGTCAAGCTGCCGCGCACGGATCTCGAGAGCTCCCGGGAGGCTCCCATTGGCCAATCCAAGGCGGCCGGTGGTATGGTACACAGATGAGCTACGACTTCCGGATACCGCAGCTTGGCACCCCGAAGATCGCCTCGCCGATCCGATACTCGAGGATCCAGGGGGACAGCCTCGCCAACTATGTCAGAGACGATGAGAAGATCATCTTCGATATCGAGGCGTCCGGCGACTGCGCCGACGAGGGTAACCTGCTCGAGAAGGCGGGTCCGCGGGAGAAGATCTACTTTACCCCGCAGCACGTCCACGCGGGCGTCGTAACCTGCGGTGGTCTGTGCCCGGGTCTCAACGATGTTATCCGCGCCATAACCCGCTGTCTCTGGTACCGCTACGGAGTCCAGCGGATCTCAGGCATCCGGTTCGGCTATCAGGGGCTGCTCCCGGATCAGAACATTCCGATCATGCCCCTCGATCCTGACGCGGTGGATGACATTCACAGGATAGGCGGTTCGGTTCTCGGCTCCTCCCGGGGAGGTGGAGAGCGGACCGAGGATATCGTCGACACCCTCGAGCGGCTCAACATGACGATGCTGTTTACCATCGGCGGCGATGGGACCCAGAAAGGAGCGATGAGAATCGCCGAGGAGATCGAACGGAGGAACCTGAAGATCGCCGTTATCGGAATCCCGAAGACGATAGACAACGACCTGAGCTTTATAGAAAAATCCTTCGGCTTCGAGACCGCCGTTGCCGAGGCGACCGGAGCTGTCTACAGCGCTCACACCGAGGCGCACTCAGCGATAAACGGCGTCGGGCTTGTAAAGGTTATGGGCCGAGCCAGCGGTTTTATCGCGGCTCACACCGCTCTCGCGAGCCATGAGGCTAACTTCGTCCTGATTCCCGAGGTTCCCTTCGAGCTTCACGGGGACAACGGGCTTATTCATCATCTCATCCGTCGACTCGAGCGGCGTAACCACGCGGTCATTATCGTCGCCGAGGGGGCGGGGCAGGGGCTCCTCGACGCTTCCGGGGCGAAGGAGACCGATCCTTCAGGCAACGTCAGGATGGGAGATATCGGTGTCTTTCTCAAGCGGGAGATTCACAAGAGTTTTGAGGCTGCGGGAAAGCCGCTCAACCTCAAGTACATCGACCCAAGCTATATCGTCCGCAGCGCCCCGGCGGCACCAACCGACTCGGTCTACTGCTCCCGCCTGGGAAACAACGCGGTCCACGCGGCGATGGCCGGAAAGACCAGAGCTCTCATAAGCCTGGTCAACAACACCTTTGTACACGTGCCGATCAAGGTAGCCGTTTCGGAGCGAAACTTTGTCGAACCCGAAGGGGCGCTCTGGAGAGATGTAATCGAGGCGACTCACCAGCCCCTGAGGATGGTCAATGAGGAGCAGCGCGCCGACGGCCTCACCCACGGCACCCGGTAGCAGCCCCGGGCGTGAGCGTTTGCAGCCCGGGCCGCCCGTCGCCGGCCCCCGCGACCGCCCGTCGCCGGCCCCCGGGGCCGGGCCGCCCGTGAGGGGGCGAGAGGGCAACAGGGTTACCCGTTTTTGTTCGCGAACTCCCGCATAAAGTCGGTGAGCGTCTCGACCCCGCTCAGGGGCATCGCATTGTAAATCGACGCTCTGCAGCCGCCGACACTCCGGTGACCCTTGAGGCCGACCATTCCCGCCTCCTTCGCGGCACTGATAAACGCCGCGTCGAGCTCCTGTGAGGGTGTGCGGAATACGACGTTCATGTCCGAGCGGTAGCGCCGGTCGACCGGGGCGGTGTAGAACTCCGAAAGCTCATCGATCACGCCGTAGAGGAGCTCCGACTTCATCCGGTTGCGCTCCTCCACCGCTTCCAGGCCGCCGAGTTTATCTATCCAGGTGAGAACCAGGCCGAGGGCCCAGATCGCAAAGACCGGCGGGGTGTTGTAGAGGCTCTTTTTGGCGGCGTGGGTAGAGTAGCGAAGATAGGCGGGAACCGCGGCGGCCTCGGCGTCGAGCATGTCCTTTCGGACGATGACTACCGTTACCCCCGCGGGACCGAGGTTTTTCTGCGCCCCGGCGTAGATGAGGCCGAAGTTGGTAAAGTCGAGGGGTCGGCTGAGGATGTCGCTCGACATGTCCGCGATGATCGGCACTGTTCCTGTCTCCGGGAACTCCTTCCACTGGAGGCCGCCGATGGTCTCGTTGCTTGTGATGTGGAGGTAGCGCATCTGCGGGGAGACCTGGAGGGAGCCTGGCTCGGGGAGGGTTGTAAAGCCGGACTCCTTTCCGTCAAAGAGAACCTCGACGTCGCCGAGCTGCTTCGCGTCGGCGTACGCCTTTTCAGCCCAGGCACCGGTGAGGGTGAAGGCGCAGCGCCCCCCTGCAAGAAAGTTAATCGGCGCCATGGCGAACTGCATTGTCGCGCCACCCGCGAGAAAGAGGATCTCGTGGGAGTCGGGCACCGAGAAAAGGGAGCGAAGCTTCTCCATCGCCTCGTTGTGGACCGCGTCGTACTCCTTGCTCCGGTGGCTCATCTCCAACAGGGAGAGTCCTGTCCGACCGAAGTCGACGAGCTCCGACTGAATCTGCTCCAGGACGGTGTGGGGGAGGATCGCCGGGCCGGCGTAGAAGTTATAGATCTTTCCCATAGGTGGCTCCTCAGTAATCGATACGGATGTATCGTATAGCCTCCTGTGGCAGCGGTCAACGTCGCGGGGCCCTCGGTCTCCCTCGAGCCGCCGCGCCCCGCCCGCCGTCTCCTCAACGCCGGAGATGAGGGGTAGCGTAACCGCCCTCCCCGCAGAGGGCTAAAGCGTTTCGAAAGCCGAAACCGCGGCAATCTCGGGATTCTGCTTCCGACCGGTTACCGGATCGAGGCGCAACAGGAGTATCCCCAGGGTGGAGAACAGCAGTCGGCGGCTCACACGCCGAGCAGCTGCGCCACCGCCTGTAGCTGTGGGGAGGCGCCGCCGGCGAGAAGCTCTTTGGTGAGTACCTTTCCGAGCTGCACCCCCTCCTGGTCGAAACTGTTCAGGTTCCAGAGAAAGCCCTGAAACATCACCTTATTCTCAAAGTGGGCGAGTAGTGCCCCGAGGATCCGCGGGGTGAGACGGTCGGCGTAGAGGAGGCTCGAAGGGCGACCGCCGGGAAACTGCTTGTTTGGATTGGTATCGCTCTTTCCCATGGCGAAGGCGACGATCTGGGCGGCGAGATTCGCCTTCAGCTTTGTCTGGCTGTCGCTTTCCTCGTAGCTCACATCCCTGCGGCTCTGGCTCTCCCGGAAGCCGATAAACTGGAGGGGCACGATGTCGGTGCCCTGGTGGAGAAGCTGGTAGAAACTGTGCTGCCCGTTGGTGCCGGGCTCTCCGAAGATAATCGGACCTGTCGGGTAGCTGACCGGCTCTCCCTCTCTGTTTACCCGCTTGCCGTTGCTCTCCATGTCGAGTTGCTGGAGGTGGGCGGGAAAGCGCGTCAAAGCCTGGGAGTAGGGGAGAACCGCGGTGGCCGGGAGGTTGAGGATGTTTCGCTCGTACACGCCGATCAGAGCGTCGAGAGCTGTTGCGTTCTCGTGGAGGGGGTTGTTCAGGGCGGCGAGGTCCGCCTCGTGGGCGCCGGCAAGAAACTGTGCGACGATATCACTGCCGAGGGCGAGGGAGAGAACGGTGGTCCCCACAGCACTTGTGCCCGAGTAGCGACCACCGATGTAATCGTCAATGTAGAAGGCGTCGAGGTAGTCCGAGGACTTTGCCAGAGGACTTGTCTGGGAGGTTACCGCGACGATGTGTTTCCGTGGCTTGAGTCCGGGAACTCCCGCCCTTTCAAGGCTCTCGATGACAAAGCGCTCGTTGGTGAGAGTCTCCTGGGTCGTTCCGCTCTTGGAGACGAGGATAAAGAGTGTGCGCTCCGCGTCGATTTCCCGGACGACCGCGGCGGCGTCGTCGGGGTCGACGTTGGAGATAAAGTCCGCCACCATCTTTGGACGCCTTCCCTCGCCGTAGAGATAGTTTACCAGGGCGATGTAGAGCGCCCGGGGGCCGAGGTCCGAGCCACCGATGCCGATCTGTATCACCCGGTTAAACTGCTTTCCCGTGGAGCCGGTTATCTCACCGGTTTCGACACCCTTTGCAAAGGCGTAGACCCGCTCCTGCTGCTCCCGGTAGAAGGCGCCGAGATCCCGGCCGTTGTCAACCACCGGCTTGTCGAGCTCGCCCCGCAACAGATGGTGGAGCACCTTGCGCCCCTCCCCGGTGTTCATGACCGCCCCCTTCGCCAGGGCGCGAAACTTCTCGAGGATCTGCTGCTCCTCGGCGAGGACCACCAGCTGGTCGATAGTCCAGCCACTCACCGCCTTCGCACTGAAGTTGTAGCGGAGCCCCTCGATCACCGGGAGGTCGTACTCCCGTATACGGTCAACCGTCAGTTTCGTCGGATGGTGCGGCTCCTCGTCCGCCAGGCGCTGAAAGCTCTCGCATCGGTCGAGATTTCTGTATCGCAGTTCGCTCATCCCTGATCCCCCTCGCTCAAACTCTACTACGCGTCACCGGGACTACTCAACGCGTTTGACCTCGTGGTAGGTTGAACTGAAAACAAGGAGGCGCTATCCCGTGAAGCCTACACTACTCGTTCTCGCCGCCGGCATGGGAAGCCGCTACGGCGGGGTCAAACAGATCGACCCGGTCGGTCTCAACGGCGAGGCCCTGATCGATTTTTCCATTTACGACGCCCTCGAGCACGGTTTTGACCGCATCGTCTTTGTAATCCGCCGGGAGATCGAGGGGGAGGTGAGGCAGTTCTTTTCCGGAAAGTTCGAGGAGCGAGCGGAAGTTCTCTACGTCTACCAGGATCTCGCCGACCTGCCGGGAAACTACGAGGTACGGGCGGTCCGGGAGAAACCCTGGGGAACGGCCCACGCGGTGTGGGCAGCCCGGGATGTGATCCGAAAGCCTTTTGCCGTGATCAACGGCGACGACTTCTACGGGCGTGACGCCTTTGGAGTGATCGCAGAGTACCTCGACGGGATGTCGAGTCAGTCCGAGGACTACACCATGGTCGGTTACACCCTGGTAAATACCCTCTCCGAAAACGGTACGGTCTCCCGGGGTATCTGCGATGTTGACGAGGAGGGCTATCTCACCGGGATCGAAGAGCACACCAAAATCGGTCGTGACGAGAAAGGGGTAATCCGCAGCTGGGATGAGTCCGGGCAGATCAGGGCGACCTTTACCGGACAGGAGATCTGCTCGATGAACATGTTCGGCTTCGCCCCGCCGGTGATGGAGCACATCGGAGTGGGCTTTTCCGCCTTCCTCGAGAGCCGGGGCACCGAGCCGAAGTCGGAGTACTACATCCCCGGGGTGGTTCAGGAGAGGATAGCTGAGGGCAGCAGCCGCTGCCGGGTGCTGTCGAGCACCGCCCGCTGGTTCGGTATCACCTATCGGGAGGATAAGGAGGGCGTGGTTGAGTCGGTTCGGCAGCTGCAGAACGACGGCACCTATCCCGCCCCACTCTGGGCCTAGCTGCTGATAGCGAAGCGTGAGTCCTGGTCGGCAAGCTGCCTCCTCGCCGCCTCGAGACCGGCGCGGTACTCCGGATTACCCGGGGTTGCATCGAGAGCCTCCCGTAATCTGAGCGCCGCCTCCCCGGGACGGCCCGCCTCGAGGAGTGCCTGACCCACCAGTCCGAGGATCCACCCCTCCTTGCCCGGCTCATACGCCTGCTCGTAGGCGACCGCCGCCTTGCCCGGTTCTCCGCGCTCCTGACACACTGTCCCGATTCGCAACCACGCCTGGAGGCGACTCTCCTGGTCGTGGGCTACCAGGAGTGCCCGCTTGTAGCACGCCACGCCCCGGAGTGTCGCGCCCCGCCTCACCTCTTCGTCTCCTCTTCGCAGCCAGGGCGTGGGCAGATACGTGGCGGGGCGTCGAAGAAACTCCTCTCTCCTGAGCTCCCTGTTCTCGAGCTCCTCGAACAGATCGAGCTGTCGCCCCGCATCGGGGTCCTGGAGCCGGTAGACCTTCGCCTCCCCGCCGGATTCGAGGAGATGGATGTCGCTGTAGGGCGCCCCGTCCGCCGCCTCATGCGCCTGGTAGTGCAACGCCTCTCTCATCAGGCGACGTCGAGCCTCCCGGGAGGGACCCGGGTCGATACGGGCGAGTACCTCCCGGTCACTGTAGCCACGGGTAAACCAGCCTCGTCGACGTGAAGGGCCCGGCAGATCTCTCTTGACCAGCCACCAGTAGGGGCCAAAGGTGCGGTAGAGCTCCCGGTTTTCCCGAAGCTCTTCGGCGAGCTCTGCGAGGCGTTGAGAAATTTCGGTGTCATGCAACGGTTCGACGCCCTGCTCCTCGAGGTTTTCATGCTTCATCTGATCTCTTTTCTGCCTACTCCGGAGGAGTGCTCTTTTCCAGGATCCGGATCATCTCGTCGAGTTTTCTGAACTCCCCCGGGTCGATGCTTGTTTCATAGTTGTCCCGGAGCAGCTTCAGTCCCTGAAACTCCGGGTCGGTAAAAACGAAACTCCCGTCGTCGTATCCGCCGTCGAGAAATCGAAGGATCGTGATACACGCCTGCTGGGCCGACTCCAGGGGCATCTGGTGCTGGAGCTCCCGAAAAAGGAGGGCCCCATCCTCGGAGGAGGGAAACGACTGGGCAAAGACGGTTTCGGTTTCCGCGGCCATCGCTTCGAGATAGCGACGGTTGATTTCGCGGACCTCAGCTGTAAAGCGGCCTGCCAAACTCATGGCCCAATGCTATATTAGAAGCCGAAGGGTTGAAAGGAGGTTTATGGCCAAGATGAAGAAGCTACTGCTTTTCGCGGGGGTGACACTGATTCTTATCTCTGCTCCGGGCGCCCTTTTTTCCCAGGAAGTAGGGGGAGGGGTCTCCCTCTTTCTGCCCTGGTCGACCTTCGACCACCAGGAGGGGAGCGTCAGCGTCGAAACCGCCCTGGAAACCTCCCTCGGTATCGGCCCGATTATCTCCCTTCCCCTGGGGATCTCCTACAACCAGGTCTGGGGACTCACGCCCCGGGGGGAGGATCGTAACGGGGAGGATATCGAGGTTTCCGCACCCTGGTTCTATGCCGACGCAATTGCCCCCTACCTGATGGTCCAGGCCCGAATACCCGCAGGCCCCCTCTTTCTCGATTTCTTCGGAGGAGGGATAGTCAACTTCAACGCGACCCTAAGACCCCTCGGTTTTGCCCTGGTCGACGACCTGGAGAACCTCCGGCGCGCAAACGGCGGGGACAGCGACACTCTCGTCGGTATCTCCGACCTCTCTGTCGACAGCGGGGTGGGCTACGGTTTTCTCCTTGGAGCGGGGCTCGGTGTGCAGATCGACCCGGTGCGGATCGTGCTCTCCGCTACCTACCGCCGGCTGATCCATCCCCTTACCCTCGAGGGTACCTACTATACCGAGGCCGGGGGGGCGGCCGGCTTCGATACCGGGGATGAGGAGAGCGTGCTCTACGCCGAGGATCTGCAGCTGCTGCTCGAGGGCATTGCGATCGGGATAAACGCCTCTTTCGCCATGTAAGGCGCTCAAAACGCGCCTTTTATATAAGAGAAGGAAAAAAGAAGGGCTGTCCGGACGAATCCGGACAGCCCGGGGACCTGGTACCAGATCCCGTTGCG
>JBKHDM010000011.1:0-48853 GCA_046541355.1 Spirochaetaceae bacterium | reverse complement strand
GCCTGGCTCCCTGCCCGGGCGCGAGGGGGGTCAGTCGACCAATCGCCCCTTCAGTTTGAGAATCGCAAGATAGCCGACACCGACGGTTACAACGAGGACATAGGCGAGGTCCCACCAGAGCTCAGGGGCGAGCTGGTTGAGGGCGAGCCCCCGGGCGAGGCGAACCGAGTGGGTGAGGGGCAGGATCTCGGTAATCGGGCGAACCACCGGGGGGAGATTCTCCACCGGAAAGACGACCCCCGAAAAAAAGAACATCGGTGAGATCACCCCGGAAAAGAAAAAATTGAAGTGGTTGATCGTCTTGACAAAGGCGGTAACCAGAAGCCCGAGGGAGGCGAACATCGCCCCGGTAAGAAAACCGACGAAGGGGGTCAAAATGATCTGCCCCAGGGGTAGAACCCCGAAGACCGCGATGATCACCATTACCGAAAAGGTAAAGACGAACCCCTTGGTGCCGGCCCAGAGTATCTCGCCCACCAGGAGATTGTTCACGGTTATCGGGGCCGCGAGCATCCCGTCGTAGACCTTGTCGAACTCGAGACGGATAAAGGTGCCGAAGGTGCACTCGAAGGCGGCGGTGAACATCGCCGCGGTAACCAGCAGTCCCGAGGCGAGATAGTCGAGGTAGGGAAAGCCGTTCATCTCATTGATGTAGGTGCCCAGACCGAGACCGATACCGACGAGAAATACCAGGGGTTCGAGAAACGGCGGCAGAGCGTTACTGATCAGGTTCTTGGAGTAGACCCGAACGTGGCGGTACCAGACGCTGAACAGCCGGTGGGCGAGAGGGGGCGTTCGACTGCTGCGTTTCTCGATTTCCCGGTCGGTGACCAAATCGGTAGTGCTACTGGTGCTCATTCAGACCCCTCCCGGTGGCCCTCAAAAACAGATCCTCCAGGTTGGTGGGCCGCAGCAGCGAGCTTCCGTACTCCAGATGGGACTCCGCCCGCTTTAACGCCTGCAGATCATCACTGTAAAAAAGAAGCCGGTCCCCGGAATGCTCCCTGCGTACGCTCGCCCCGTTCAGGCTGTGGTCGAGCTGCTCCGCGAGGGCGGGGCTCGACAGCTCGAGTACGTGAGTCTCGATCTCGTCCCTCAGCAGAGCCGCGGGATTACCTTCCATCTGTCGGACCCCCTTGTCCATGATGAGAATCGTGTCGGCGATCTGGAACGCCTCCTCCATGTAGTGGGTCGTGAGGAGAATGGTCACCCCCTCCCGCATGAGGTGGCGCAGGCGGTCCCAGATCAGGTGTCGCACCTGCGGATCGAGCCCTGTGGTCGGCTCGTCGAGAATCAGCAGCGCCGGACGGTTGAGCAGCGCCCTCGCGATGACCAGGCGTCGCTTCATCCCACCGGAGAGCTCCCTGACCAGAGAGGAGCGCTTCTCGGTGAGCTCCATAAACTCGAGGAGTTCCTCGATGCGAGCGTCGGCTTTCCGCCTCGGCATCTGGTAGAAATTCGCAAAGATCCGCAGGTTCTGAAGAACGTTGAGCTCCACATCGAGACTCTCCTCCTGGGGCACCACCCCGGAAAGACTCTTTACCGCAAGCTCGTCCCTCCGCGGGTCGTGACCGAAAATGGACATTGTTGTCTCCGGACGCTCATCCGGCCTCGCCTTGCCGTAGATGCTTTTCATCATCGATGTCTTTCCCGCTCCGTTGGGCCCGAGAAAGGCGTAACAGCTTCCCTGTTCAACCTCAAAAGAGAGGTTGTTGACGGCGGTCAGCTTTCCGTATGTTTTGTATAGATGCTCCACCCGTATTGCCGCGCGCATAGTCCATAATGTATGTGTCCAAAGCGCCGACGGAAAGGGAGATTGTCACAGCGAAAGGGTTTCGTTGTTTACTATGTATAGTCTCACTGTGGTATGATAGAGATATCCGAGGCATAAATTGGAGAACCTAATGAAAATGCTCGAAAACCGTAAGGTTGTTATGATTGTAATCCTTACCGTCGCGCTTGTCGGGCCGGCGGCACTCTTTGCCGGGGGGCAGCAGGAGGGGGCCACCGAGCTGACCATTCCCTCCCAGGAGCGGCAGTACATATCCCCCGCCAATGATGATGGATCAAACGATGTTCTCGAGCTTCCCTTCCAGCAGTTTGTAGCTCCCGCGGAAGACGCGGTAATTGTCGAGTATGAGCTGACGGTCTTTGACTCCACCGGTGAGCCGGTCTTCCGGGTCCGGGAGGAGGAGACCGAGCGCCGCGGCTTTTTCGGGAACATCACCGGCGCCGAAAAACCCCAGGTTCAGGTCCCTGACACCCTCACCTGGGACGGCACCTTCCAGATTGATGGAGAGGCGCGAAACGGAGAGCTTGTGGAGGACGGAGACTACACCTACCAGCTCACCGTTACCGATGACGAGGGTCGCCTCGCCCGGTCGGCACCGTTCAACGTAACCGTGGACAACACGCCGCCAACTATTCAACCCTTTCCAGAGCCTCCCTACCTCGTCTTTTCTCCTAACGACGACGACATCCGGGATACCGTCTCCATACCCCAGGACGGCTCCCAGGAGTATCGATGGACCATGCGGGTCAGTTCCGAAGACGGTACGGTAGTCTACCAGGAGGTTGCGGAAAACGAAAACTTCCGTAATCGCTCCGAGGATATCCGGCCGCCATCACCTTTTGTCTGGGATGGTCGGACCAACGACGGCGAGCTTGCCGCCGAGGGATCCTACACCTACACCCTCGAGGGGGAGGATCGAGCAGGGAATGTGACCACCGCGACCCTCGAGGATCCGATTGTTCTCAGCCTGCAGGCGGGGCAGCTTCGGCTCCTGGCGGCGGATGACGGGCGAGTCGCGTTCTCCCCCAATGACGATGGCGTTCTCGATACGCTTCCCCTCACCGTGGAGGTTGCCGAGCCTGATGGGCTTTCAACCTGGGAGTTTGAGCTGCGGCGAAACGATGAGAATGGCCGGGTTGTCTACCAGGAAAGCGGTCGCGCCCCGCTGCCTGAGACCATAACGCTTGATGGTCTCAGCGACGCCGGGGAGCCCCTCAGTGACGGGACCTACGTCGCTATCATTAACGCCCGCTACGATAACGGCACCCCTGTGGCCTCCGAGCCGTTGCCGCTCACCATCGACACCCGGGCGCCGGAGGCGTCGGTGGCGGTCAACACCGTCCCCGACGCGACTCGTCCGGATGCGCCCCTGGTCTTTGGGGGTGAGGGAAAGGATGGTGTTCGCCTCGATGTAAACGCCGAGGAGGGGGTCGAGTGGACCGCAGAGCTTCTTGCCAACGGCGTCGAGTTCTCCATGTCCCTCGAAGAGCTCGGAGTCGAGGACCCCACCTTCAGCTATACCTGGCGCGGCACGGACATGGAGGGCGATGAGGCCCCCGACGGCCTCTACGAAGTCGAGCTGGTGGCCACGGATGACGCGGGAAACACCGGCCGTTCACCGACGGTGAGGATAGAAAAAGACACCCGGGACGCCTCGGTCGACGCCACCGTCGATGGAACCTACCTCGCTCCCCGGTCGAGGACCGGTCGCTCGGAGATACCAATTCTTCTCGAGTTCGAGCCGGTGGACGATATAGATGAGTTCCTCCTCGAGATCAGAAACAGTGACGGGGAGGTGGTCCGCTCGAGCTACACGCGGCAGCCCTTTGAGGTCTTCAACTGGAACGGCCTTACCAATGGAAACACCGTAGTTCCGGATGGTGAGTACACTGTCTGGTTCCAGGTGCGTTACTACAACGGAAACGCCCCGGTCGATGAGGAGTCCGGACCGATTATCGTCGACGGTACGCCTCCGGTAATCGAGGAGCTCCGGGCGGATCGGCGCACGATCTCTCCCGACGGCGACGGCGAGCGGGATGAGGTGACCATAACCCAGCGGGTCGAGCCCGGGGATGACTGGACCGGGGAGATCCTCGACGCCTCGGGGGACGTGGTCCTCTCCCGGAACTACTCGGATGAGGTGGAGAACCTCACCTGGGACGGCACCGACGAGAGCGGTGAGGTCGTGTCGGACGGCGAGTACGTCTACGTTCTCTCCAGTGAGGACCCCGCGGGCAACAGGACGAGGGAGGAGATTCCGCTTCTCGTCGACACCCTCGGCCCCCGGGAGTCTGAAACGCCTCCGGAGCTCACCATCGACGTCGAGCCTAAGCCGTTCTCTCCCGACGGAGACGGCGAGGACGACACCGTCCGCATCTCTCTCGGCGTAGACTCCCCCAACGAGCTTCGTAGTTGGAGCCTGCGGATTATCGACCCCCGGGGTGACCTCTTCCGTTCCTACTCCGGCAGCGGCACCCCCCGGTCCAGGATCGTCTGGGACGGGCGCTCCGATGACGACGAGCTCGTTCAGGCGGCGGTGGACTATATCGCCGAATACACGGTCCGGGACGAGTTCGGAAACGAAACGACAATCGAGGAGGCGATCCCGGTAGATATTCTTGTGATACCCGACGGCGATGATCTTAGGATCATGATCCAGAGCATCCAGTTCGCCGGCTTCTCCTCGGAGCTCTTTGAGACCGACGAGGAGACCCTCGACAGCAACCTCGAGACGATCAGACGTCTGGCGGAGATCCTCAACCGGTATCCCGACCGTGATATCATCGTCGAGGGCCACGCCGCCCATCTCCTCTGGGAGGACCCGGAGCAACGGCGGCAGGAGCAGGTCGGGGTTCTCATCCCCCTGTCGAGAGCGCGAGCCATGGAGGTGATGCAGGCGCTTATCATCCTCGGCGTCGACCGGGAGCGTATGGAGGTTGTCGGCGTCGGTGGCGCGGAGCCGGTGGTTCCCCACAGTAACGTGGATGAACTCTGGCGAAACCGGCGGGTCGAGTTTATCCTCCAGGCGCGGGGGTCCGAGTAGAGAGAGCGAAGGGCCGTCGGGCGCCTCGCTCCCCGGCGGCACCGCCGGCTGTGATCCCTCTCCGGCCCCCAAGGGGGGTCGGGGCGGATTGCGATGACGCCTATTGACAGCGCCCGCGGGAGTGGATAGGCTGGGCGACTCACGCAGATCAGATCACTATTTGAGGTACGGATATGTCTAAAGCACACAGAGGCCGACCGCTCAAGGATGAGCAGCCGAAGGGCGCACGGGGTAAGTGCCCGATTACCGGCAAGACCGGGGTTAAGCTTGTCTATGAGCATGAAATCGACGGCAAGAAGGTTATGATCTCCAAGGCCGCCAAGGCGACCCTTACCAATCAGCGACGCCGGGCAGCCCGGTCTGAAAAGAAAGAGGAAGCCCCCGCCTCAGCGGAGTAACACCCGCCGCCCGCCAACCGCCGTCGCGGGCCAACCGCCCCCCAGCGGGCCAGGCGCCGCGGCGTCAGAAAACCACCCCCAGCGGAGTAACACCCGCCGCGGCGGGCCCCCCAGCGGGCCAGGCGCTGCGGCGTCAGAAAACCACCCCCAGCGGAGTAACACCCGCCGCGGCGGGCCACACCCGCCGGGGTGGAGCAAACGGAAACGGGGAGCCGGTCATCGCTCCCCTTCTTTATGCCCCTGCAAGGGGCGCCCCTCCGGCGGATTGTGCGCCCCTCCGGCGGCTTGTGCGCCCCCCGCGATCCGACCACCCGCCCGGGGGCCCCGGTGCAGGGGCCCCGGTGCGGGGTGCTATGCGGGATTCAGGTCTGCGAGTATGCGAAGCCCGTCGAGGGTGTGCCACGGCCGAACGTCTGTAAAGACCTCGGTCAGGGGGGCGATCGCGTCGGCCATCCCTCCGGTGGCGACGACGCTCACCCTTCCTCCGGCGCGACTCTCGATATCCCGGGTCATACGCCCGACGATCCCCTCCACGAGACTGACGTAACCGAGCACCACCCCGGACTGTATCGCGTGAACCGTGGTCTGGCCGAGGGTATCCGGTGGCGGCAGGAGCTCCACGTTGAGAAGCTGGGCGGTGTTGGAGGTGAGCGCCTCCATGGCCGCTCTGAGGCCCGGTGCGATCGTTACGCCGAGAACTTCCCCCGCATCGCTTACAGCGGTAAAGCTCAGGGCGGTGCCGAAGTCGACGATGATAACGTGCTCCTCGTAGAGCGCGTTGGCGGCAACGGCGTTTGCAAGAAGGTCGGCGCCGAGCTCCGCTGGTATACCCGGCTTCAGGCCGGTCACCAGTTTGTTCGAGACGACCAGCGGTTTCTGTCCGGCCAGGGAGCCGATCATTCGTGTCAGGGGTGAGGAGAGGGCGGGAACGACGGAGCTCACCACGACCCGTTGTACGTCGTCGAGGGGGACCGAGCTTTCCGAGAGAAGACTGCGGAATAACACCCGATACTCGTCTGCAGTTTTGGAAGGGTCGGTCCGCAATCGCCACTGCTCCACCATCTTTTCCCCGGAGTGGATTCCGAAGGCGATGTTGGAGTTACCGATATCGATGGTGAGAACCATTTAGTCGCACGCTTGCGAGTCGACCGGTTCTCCCGTGGAGCTCGGAGAGACAACGATCTCCTCGAGCCCGTCGATCTTCGCGAAATCCCGGTCCACGCAGCCGTTTCGCTCCTTGTTGAGGTAGTCAGGATCCTGGAAGGAGTAGGTGAATCTGGTGTGCTCGTCGTAGGTACCGGCCATCAGGGCGTAGGTATCCTCGGTCATCACGAGCTCCTCGTCCGTGGGTATAACAAAGATCCTGGTAGCCGAGTCATCGGCGGAGATCACCGTCTCGGCGTTCTTTGTTCTCGACCGGCCGTTACGCTCGCCGTCGAGCTTGATACCCATGAACTCGAGCCCCTCGAGAGCTTTTTGCCGGATCAGGGGTCCGCGCTCGCCGACTCCCGCGGTAAAGACCACCGCGTCCACCCGCCCGAGGGCCGCCGCGTACGCTCCGATATACTTGCGGATTCTGTAGGATTCGACCTCGATCGCTAGCTGCGCCTTCTCGTCTCCCTTGCCGGCGGCGATCTCGATATCCCGGCGGTCGACGTACTGGGTCGAGATGCCGAGGACACCGCTTTTCTTGTTGAGCGTGCGCTCGAGCTCCTCCGGGGTGGTGCCGGTCCTGTTCATGATGTAAAAAGGAATGGCCGGGTCGATATCGCCGGACCGGGTACCCATGACAAGCCCCTCGAGAGGGGTCAGCCCCATGGAGGTGTCTACGGAGACGCCGTTTTTGACCGCGCAGATGCTCGCACCGTTTCCGATATGGGCGATGATCAGGTTTGTTTCAAACGGGTCCTTTCCGAGGAGGACCGCCGCCCGCTTCGCGGTGTAGAGAAAGCTGGTGCCGTGGAAGCCGTAACGCCGCACCCCGTACTTTTCATACCATTCGTAGGGGAGGGCGTAGGTGTAGGCGTAGGCGGGCATCGTCTGATGCCAGGCTGTATCCATCACCGCGCAGTGGGGTACGTCGGGGAGTACCTTCCGGGCCGCCTCTATCCCCATGATGTTGGCCGGGTTGTGCAGGGGAGCGAGATCCTGGATCTCCCGAAACTCCTGGAGGACCGCGTCGTCGACGAGAACGGAGCTCTTGAACTTCTCTCCCCCGTGAACCACCCTGTGACCCACCGCCTTGATCTCCCTCATATCGGAGATCGCCCCGTGGTCGGGGTCGGTGAGGGTGCTCATGATGAGCGTGATAGCCTCCCGATGGTCAGGGCAGTCGTGCTCTATCTCTATCTCATCCACGCCCCGCGCCTTGTGGGAGATCCTGGAGCCTGGCTGGGTAACTCGCTCGACAACGCCGTTGGCGAGGGATTCCCGGGACTCCCAGTCGTACACCTGATACTTGACCGAGGAGCTCCCGCAGTTCAACGTGAGGATAATCATGAAGTTGCCTCCATTTGACGTAACACCTGCGCTTGTAAGGTAATGTTTAACTGACGCGGACACGGTAGTATCTCACAGCCCCTGTGCTATTGCAACCTCGCTTGTTCCGCTGAGGGGAGATGGAGAGAAAAAAAGGGCTGCCTCAGAATCTCTGAGACAGCCCGCGGGCGGCCTGAGTAACCTCTGTGTTACTCGGCTTTGATCTGAATCTGCCGCGCCTTGGACTCGGCGCTCTTCGGCATCGTGAGGGTGAGAAGCCCGTTCTTGAATCGGGCGTCTACCTTCTCCCGGTCAACATCCTTGGGAAGCAGGAAGCTCCGGCTGAAGGTGCGGTTGCGCCGCTCACGGACGAGGTAGCCCTCCTCGTTGCGCTCTTCCCGCTCCTCCTGCTTGTTGGAGCGGATGGTAAGCATGTTGTCTTCGACCTGGACGTCCACGTCCTTTTCGCTCATTCCCGGAAGCTCCGCCTCGAGAACGTATCGGTCGCTCTCCTCCCGTACGTCCACCACCGGGGACTGGGTGCTTTCATAGGTCGGCACGCCGGAAAAGACGTTCTCAAAGAGCCGGTCGAAGTCATCGAGCAGGCTCAAGCCCCGGTTTCTTCGGTCATTTCGTGTAAGGTAGTTCATATGCTAACCTCCTCCTGATTGATTCTTGATTCTGCTATCGCAGTCTACCTATGAGGATGCACGCAGCGTGCCAACTGACCGCCTCCGGAGGTCTACGCCTAAATGCTTTATAGGAAAGCAATTACACCTGATCCTTGGGATGGTATCCCTTTATCTCCGTCTCCTTTTACCCTCTATATGGGTAATAATGAAACACCGACCCACTATCGCAGGTTCTTTGTGCATATTTGACACACCCCTCCCTCTCCGGATGGCGTCTTCCTGAGTCCAAACGACGCACGGTTGATTTCTACCAAATCCTGAATATAGTAGAGGATGTGGGAACACTTGATTCATACTTACATCATCCGGCATTTCCCGAGGATCTCAAGTCGACTCTCGAGCTTTTGACCCGCATTGAACAGCTGCCGATCGAGGTGGAACAGGGACTCGTCAGACTCGCCGACCGCATTGCGAGCCAGCGGGACGATCTCGCCAATGCACTGCATCAGCTCCATGAGCTCGCCGAGGAGAGCAGGCAGAAGCGAGTACGGGAGCAGAAGCTCGAAAAACAACTCACCTACGATGAGATGACCGGACTGCCCAACCACCGCGCAATGGAGCAGGAGCTACCTCCGCTCCTCGAGCAGATGCGGGAGAGTAGAATCGAGGTCCCCGGGGCAGATCTTCTGATCATAAACGTCGAGGACTCCTACCTCCACCTTCGGCGCACCCTGCCGAGGCAGATCACCGAGTGGCTCATCTACTCCACCGCCGAGCGGTTGCAGCTCGCATGCAGGAAAGACGAGAGACTCTACCACGTCCGGGAGGCTGAGTTTCTCTTTCTGCTCAGGCACGCCAGGGGTGTCGACCAGGACCAAAGGGTACAGGATATTATCGACTCCGTCGGCTCCACCTTTCAGTTTCCCGACTACACCGTCACCCTCCAGGTCCGCTGCGGGGTGGCAGCCTTCCCCCGGGACGGCGTGGACCGCTACCACTTGACCCGAAAGGCGGATATCGCCCTCGGGGTGGCGCGAACGCGGAAAGCGCAGTTTATCCGATTCGATGAGTCGATGGAGCAGAGTCTCATCGAGAAAATGGACCTGCAGAACCACATTATTCGCGCCCTCGAGCGCCAGGCAATCGAGGCGATCGACGAGCAGTTCGAGCTGCAGCTTCAGCCGATTGTCTCGATCGAGGCGAGTACTCCAGGCAGTTGTACCTACCGGCTCACCGGCGCGGAGGCGCTGATTCGCTGGAATCACCCGAAGCACGGGCGGGTTGAGCCCTCCCGCTTTATCCCGGTTGCCGAGGAGAGCGGGTTGATCATCCCTATCGGAAACTGGGTGCTCTTCCACGCCGCCGAGATCCTCAACGGCTGGAACAAGCCGCCCCTCAGCGAGCTCTCGTTGAGCGTCAATATCTCGCCACGGCAGTTTCGCGACGAGAACCTGCTCGATAACCTGCGCCGGATTGTGGGAAGGAACCGGTTTGCCCGCAATCGCCTGCGCCTCGAGATTACCGAGAGCACCGTCATGGAGCAGCCTGACGAGGCGGCGGACAAGCTTGCTGAGATTTCAAAAATGGGAGTCCTCGTCGCCATCGACGACTTTGGAACCGGGTACTCCTCCCTGAGTTTTCTGCGCCGCTTCGGCTTTCACAACCTGAAACTCGATAAGTCTTTTATCGATGACTTTCTCGAAAACCTGAGTTCCCGCAGGATCGTGACGGCGGTGGTGGAGATGGCCCGGGCTATCGGGGTCTCCGTGATAGCAGAGGGCGTGGAGAGCAGCACCCAGGCTGTCGCCCTCGCCTCCACCGGGGTTCGTCATATTCAAGGGTATGTCATGGGAGTGCCTCAGGATATCGACGAGTTTGTAGCCGGTGCCGACGGCTTCAACGGCCGGATCGAGGTGGAGACCGGTAGTTCTTGATATCGTAAAGCGGTGTGCGTACTTTCCGGGTGAGGAGTTCTTAGGACGGTGCTGCTTCGCCCCGCGGGAGTCATCCTGCTTTTACTCTCTATCACACCCTTTCTCATCCCGATGGGAGCGCGGTCGGCCGAGGAGGCTGAGCCGATTCGCATCGCCCTCGGAGTTCCCCTGAGCGGTGAGTGGGCGGATACGGGAGCGCAGATACAACGGGGAGCGGAGCTCGCGGTGACCGAGGTCAACAACGCCGGAGGTATCCTCGGTCGCCCTCTGGAGCTCTTGGTCGGCGATACCGAGGGGCATCCAAAAACAGCAACTGCCCTCGCCCGCGCCTGGAGTGAGGACCCCTCGGTGATCGCCGAGGTGGGTGGTTTCGCCTCAACCCCCGCCATAGCGGCGCAGCGGATCTATCACGCCGCGGGGTTACTCCAGGTCTCCACGGCTGTAGGACATCCCGCCTTTGCCGCCGGTTCTCCCTGGAGTTTCTCGATGATCGGACTCAACGAGGGGGAGGGGGAGAGTAACGCCCGCTACGCCTTCAACGAGCTTGGCTCCCGGCGGGCTGCGATAATCTTCAGCGATAGTGAATGGGGGCGAAGGGCATCGACGGAGTTTGCCCAGACCTTCTCCTCCCTCGGGGGGGACGTCGTCGCCCAGGCGTTCTATTTCTCCGGCGAGCCCCTCCAGGGACAGCTTCTCGAACGTATCCGCCTGAGCAAACCCGACCTTCTCTATATGGTGGCAAAGGACGCTGAGGGAGCCCAGATCGGACGGATACTCGATGATGCTGACTGGGAGGGAGTTCGACTCCTCGCGCCGTCGCGGCTTCATTCGGCGAGCTTTCTCAGTCTCGCCGGTGAGCAGGCTGAGGGCATCATCACCTCCGCTCACTTTTTACCCCAAATAGCCGGAAGCAGCGCCGAGCGGTTCGACAACGCCTATCGTCGCCGCTATGAGGAGGCGCCGCCACTGGTCGCAGCCCTCGCCTACGACGCGGTTCATAGTGTCGCCCTCGCGGCCGAACACGCCGGAAGCGTCGATCGGGAGGAGTTGCGCGTTGCCCTTTCAAGCCTTGCGCCCTTTGAGGGCGCAACCGGGGAGGTTCACTTTTCCGAGGACGGGAACGCCCGGCGCCGCTACGTTCATCTCGAGGTAGACGGCGGCGAGTTCACCCTCCGATGAGTGGCCGATGAGTGGCTCCCACGATGACAAAACCCGCGACACTTAGTAGAGTTTAGGCGTATGGCGGACAGCGGGGAGTATCCAGTTGTATTCCTGCTTCACGAGGAAGATCTGATCGTCTTCTTTAGAGGGAGTGTAACGGCGAACCACTCCTATGCCCTGTACCAGCAGCTCGCCACCTGGCTCACCGAGAAGCCGGTGGAGCACGTTTTTCTCGACCTTCATCTTGCCACCTACATCGACTCGACCACCGTGGGAACCCTCATAAAGATTCACAAGCTCCAGCGCAGCCTCGGAAAGCGATGCGTCCTGACCAATCTCTCCCGGTCAGTCAAGGAGATTCTCGGACAGATGAAGCTTCTCGGCTACTTCAGAATCGCTGAGGATGAAAACACCAGGGAGCTCGAGGATCGGGTGGTTGAGCAGATACCGGTAGAGCAGCAGGAGCGGGTGAGTTCGGAGTTTGTCCTCGATGCCCATCACGACATCGTCAACATCGTGCCGGAGCTTCGGGGGGAGTTTGAAACCCTCCTCAAGGCTCTCGAGAACGCGACTGAAGGTGACGAGGAGCGGTGAAGGGTAGGGACGAGGCCGACGGTTGACCAATCGAACCGCCGGGGCGTGCACTATCCTCGGCCGAGACGTCCGGGCACCGTACAAGACCAAAAAAACGGCGACTTCCCCTCAAGGAAGCCGCCGAGAGTGCTGGTCAACGGGAGTTTACTCCTTGTCTTCCCAGGCCATCGCCTTTTGGACAGCTTTCTGCCATCCGGCGTAAAGCTTTTCACGCTCGCCCTTGCCAAGGGTCGGCTCGAACTTCTTGTCGAGCTCAAAGGCGTTCTTCAGGTCCTTCTGGTCCTTCCAGAATCCGACGGCGAGGCCGGCGAGGAAACCGGAGCCGCGAGCGGTGGTCTCAACGATCTTCGGCCGCATGACAGGCACGCCGAGAATGTCGGCCTGGAACTGCATGAGGAAGTCGTTCATCGAGGCGCCGCCGTCGACTTTCATCTCTTTCGCCTGTATGCCGGAGTCCTTGTCCATACAGTCGACAACGTCCCGGGTCTGGTAGGCGATCGACTCGAGGGTAGCCCGAACGATGTGGTCGCGGTTTGCGCCGCGGGTAAGCCCGACGATCGCCCCGCGGGCGTACTGATCCCAGTAAGGAGCACCGAGGCCGGCAAAGGCGGGAACCATGTAGACGCCGTTGGTGTCGGGGACCTTGGCGGCAAAGTAGTCGGTGTCAACCGCGTCGGCCACGATCTTCAGCTCATCCCGGAGCCACTGTACCGCGGCGCCGGTCACAAAGATCGCGCCCTCGAGGGCGTACTCGACCTTGCCGTTGAGACCCCAGGCGATGGTGGTGAGCAGGCCGGTTTTTGAGGCGATCCGCTCGGTTCCGGTGTTCATGAGGACGAAGCTGCCGGTGCCGTAGGTGTTCTTCGCCATGCCTTTTTCGAAACAAGCCTGGCCGAAGAGGGCCCCCTGCTGGTCACCGATCGCCGCGGCGACGGGGATCTTGGCTCCGCCAAAGGTCTTCTCCGCGGTGTAGCCGTAGACCTCGCTCGAGGGCTTGACTTCAGGAAGCATCGAGCGAGGTACCCCGAGCTCCTTGAGAAGCTTGTCGTCCCAGTCGAGGGTCTTGATGTTGAACATGAGGGTTCGGGAGGCGTTGGAGTAGTCGGTTACGTGAGCCTGACCGTCGGTCAGCTTCCAGATGAGCCAGGTATCAACGGTACCGAAGAGGAGCTCACCCTTCTCCGCTTTCTCCCGGGCGCCGGGAACGTTGTCGAGCATCCACTTCACCTTGGTACCGGAGAAGTAGGCGTCGATAACAAGACCGGTGTTCTCCCGAACGTAGTCGGTAAATCCGTCGTCTTTCATCTTATCGCAGATACCGGCGGTCCGGCGGTCCTGCCAGACGATACCGTTCATGATCGGCTTGCCCGTGGACTTCTCCCACACAATCGCGGTCTCCCGCTGGTTGGTAATGCCGATCGCCGCGATGTCGTCGGTGTCGACTCCGGCTTTGCTGATTACCTCCTGGGCAACACCGCTCTGGGTGCCCCAGATGTCCATCGGGTTGTGCTCGACCCAGCCCGGCTTCGGATAGATCTGAGGAAACTCCTGCTGGGCGACGGCGACGATCTCGCCGGCGTGGTCAAAGAGGATTGCCCGATTGCTGGTGGTACCAGCGTCAAATGCCATTACGTATTTTTTTGCCATTAGAAAACCTCCGTTCTCTTGGGTTAAGGCGGCTCGAGGCAGCCACGATGAGCCGCCTCGAGCCTTGATCAAATAGTGGTCTTACTTACATGCCGGTAACGTTTAACAGGACAACCCAGAGGAGGGAGCCGAGTACACCACCGACGATTGGGCCGATGATCGGAACGGTAAGGCCGTAGCTCCAGTCGTTTGAACCCTTGTCCTTTATCGGAAGCAGGGCGTGGGCGATCCGGGGACCGAGGTCACGGGCGGGGTTGATCGCGTAACCGGTAGGACCACCGAGGGAGAGGCCGATCGCGAAGATGAGAAAACCGGTGACAAAGGGGCCCATGCCGGCATCGACGGTCTCAACGAGGCCCTGGGCGCCACCCATGGTGTGGCCGATTGCAAGAATACCGAAGAGAAGCATCGCAGTACCGATGATCTCGGTGATCATATTCTTGGTGGTGTTTCGGATTTCCGCTCCCGTCGCGAAAACCGCGAGCTTGGCTCCGGCGTCCTCGGTTGCATCGAAGTGGTCCTTGTAACTCAGGTACACAAGAACCGCGCCAATAAAGGCACCGATCATCTGAGCGATGATAAAACCGGGTACCAGTGCCCAATTGAACTGACCGATTGCAGCCAGACCGATGGTGACCGCGGGGTTGATGTGCGCTCCGGAAACCCATCCGACGGCGTAGACCGCAAAAGCAACCGCGAGACCCCATCCGGTAGTGATGACGATCCAGCCGCTGGAATTGCCCTTGGTCTTGCCGAGAACAACGTTAGCGACGACGCCGTCACCGAGAAGGATCAGCACCATCGTGCCGATCAGCTCGGCCGCATACTGTTGGATAGCAGTAAACTCCATTTCCTACCTCCACATAGGGATTATTTATCCGGAATAACATTCCGGAGATTATAACTATTTTAGAAGCTCCACGCAAAGAGCACCCGCATCCCCGGGGCCGAACCACGCCCGCCGGTACCGGGCTTCGAACAACTGTCTGAACGACGATAACGTTTGATACAATAACTTATTTGACGATGCTAAACCCAGTTGTAGCAGCCGTCAAGGAGAATTCACCGGCTGTTCACCAGCGGCGTCGTGCCCCTCGACCTACTTACCCTCAGGGAGACGAAGGTGCCGCCGGATGAACCAATGTTAGCCCTTGGTTGACAGATGTCCAATCTAAGACTAACTTGTTTATAAGGCAATCCCTTACAAATCCCAGGAGTGGTTTATGGAGACCAGAAACTACGACGTGGTCATCATCGGCGCCGGTATTGTCGGTTCGATGGTAGCTCGCACGTTATCGAGGTACAATCTTGCCGTCGCGGTCATAGATAGAGAGGCTGATGTCGGTATGGGGCAAAGCACCGCCAACAGCGCGATCCTGCACTCGGGTCACGACCCGATACCGGGAACCCTCAAGGCGCGGATGAACAAGCGGGGTAACGAGCTGTGGCGGGAGATCTCCGAGGAGCTCCACGTTCCGATCACCGATTGCGGCGCTATGGTGGTAGCGATAGGAGCGGAAGAACAGAAGGGCCTCAAGGTTCTCTACGACCGGGCGCAGGAAAACGGAATCCCCGGGGTGGAGATCTGGAGTCGGGAGCAGGCGCTCGAACGGGAGCCGCACCTCTCGACCGACTGCACCGGAGCGCTGTGGACTCCCACCGCCGGTGTCGTCGACCCCTTCGAGGGTGTCCTCGCCGCTGCGGAGAACGCGGCCATGAACGGCGTCGAGTTTTTTCTCGATACCGCGGTTCATGAGATGGTGGTTGAAGACGGCCGTCTCACCTCGGTTCTTACAAACAAAGGTGAGTTTCGCGCTCGCTGGTTTGTCAATTCCGCCGGGGTGCACGCCGATGAGATCATGCACATGGCCGGCGACAGGCCGGAGTTCGAGATCACAGCCCGTCGCGGGGAGTACTTCATCTTTGATAAGTCGAGGGTAAAGATCGAGAACGTCCTCTTTCCGATGCCTTCGGAGAAGGGAAAGGGCGTCCTCGTCTCGGTGACCGCCCATGGTAACACCCTTATCGGGCCGAACGCCCTCGCGATTGAAGACAAGGACGACACCGCTGTTACCAAGGAGGGGCTCAACGAGATCCTCACCAACTCTACAAAGCTGGTACCCTCCATCAGCCCGAAGGATGTCATTGCGACATTCGCAGGCGTGAGGGCGACAGGAAATTACAAGCCCGACGGCAAGAACAAGGACTTTCTCATTGAGATCTCCAAGACCGTCGCCGGCCTTGTCAACCTCGGGGGTATTGAGTCTCCCGGTTACGTCTCCGCTCCAGCGATTGGTGAGGAGGTCGCTCGCCTTCTAAAGGAGGAGGGGGGTGAGAAGCTCGAGGAAAAGGCGGACTTCAACCCGGTGCGGCCGGGGCGAGTCCACTTTGCCAAGATGAGCCACGAGGAACGGGCGGAGCTCATATCGAAGAATCCCGCCTACGGCCGGATCGTCTGTCGCTGTGAGGAGATCACCGAGGGGGAGATTGTCGACGCTATCCACTCGCCGATCCCCGCCGAGACCTACGACGCGATCAAACGACGGACCTGGCTCGGCACCGGGCGCTGCCAGGGCAGTTTCGACTATCCGCGAACCATGGAGATTCTCTCTCGGGAGCTAAACGTCCCGATGACCGAGATAACCAAGCGCGGGCCGGGTTCGGTTTTTCTCTATCGCCGAACTAAAGAAGTGGTCTGAGGGGAGTAGCATGGAACCGAAACAGTACGACGTAATTGTAATTGGTGGTGGTCCCGCGGGCATGTCGGCGGCGATCAAGGCGTACGAGGAAAACCGGGGCAAGGTGCTGCTCCTCGAGCGGAACAACGCCCTCGGCGGTATCCTCCCGCAGTGTATCCACAACGGCTTCGGCGCGATCAACTTTGACCGGGACTATCCCGGCCCGCAGTACTCCTATAAGTATGAGGAGGTCCTGCGCTCCTATGAGGTTGATATACTCCTGGACACGATGGTCCTCGACCTGACGCCGGAGAAGGACGTGTACGCGATGAACTCCACCGACGGCTACCTCCACTTCCAGGCGAAGTCGATCGTCCTTGCCATGGGTTGCCGGGAGCGAACCCGGGCTCAGATCCGCCTCCCCGGTACCCGGGCCGCGGGCATCTACACCGCCGGTACCGCCCAGCGCCTGGTCAACATCGAAGGCTATATGCCGGGGCAGAAGATCGTTATTCTCGGAAGCGGCGACATCGGCATGATTATGGCCCGACGCCTGACCGTCGAGGGCGCGGAGGTTCTCGCGGTCCTCGAGCTACTTCCTTTTATTACCGGCCTCAGACGCAACTACGTCCAGTGCCTGCAGGACTACGACATTCCCCTCCACCTCTCCACGACGGTAAACAAGATCATGGGCGAGGACCGGGTCGAGGGCATCGAGACGATCGAGGTGGATGAGTCCCTCAATCCGATCCCGGGAACCGAAGAATCAATCGAGTGTGATACCCTCGTCCTCTCGGTCGGACTCATCCCGGAGAACGAGCTCTCACGGAAGGCGGGGGTCGAGCTCGACCGGAGGACCAACGGGCCGATCGTGGATAGCCACATGATGACCAACGTTCCCGGCATCTTTGCCGCGGGTAACGTTACCAGCATCTACGACCTCGTTGACTATGTCAGCAAGGCGGGTGAGATCGCCGGGCAGAACGCCGCCCGCTATGCGATCAACCGTTCCCACGACGCGCAGCCGGGGATCGATCTGAAACCGGGGGCAAACGTCGGAAACATCCTTCCTCATAAGATCCGGCTCAACGGTGACAAAGAGGACGAGATGATGGTCATGCTCAGACCGAACGCGCTCCTCGAGCGGATGGTGAAGGTCGAGCTCAAGTGCGGCGACGAAACGGTCGTCTCCTTCCGGGAGCAGTACGCTCGGCCGGCGGAGATGATGATTCACAAGCTCAAGGAAAAAGAGATCGCCCGACTCAGGGAACTGCGAGAGGGTGAGCTAACGGCGGTGATATCATGAGTGATACTAAAGAGAAAGAGAATGTGACCCGACGGATGGATATCTGTCTCCGGTGTCCCCGGGGCTGCGAGATTCACACCGTTCTCGACGCGAACAACGAGATCCTGAGTCTCGAGGGCAACAAGTGCAAGCTCGGACCGGAGTATGTAAAGCAGGAGATTAGCGATCCCCGACGTGTACTTCCGACCTCCGTCGCAGTAAAAGGGGGTGTAAAGCCCCTCGCTCCTGTCTGGACACCGGAACCGATTCCGAAGGGGATGCTCCTCGAGCTCGCCGCGGCGAGTCGTGAGATCGAACTCGAGGCACCGGTACACATCGGAGATATCGCTCTCAAGAACTGGAAGGGTCTCGGCATTGATCTGGTGGTCAGTGGCGAGGTTCCGAAAGCGTAAGAGAGCCGTGGCGGCTAAGGCGCCGCCACGCACCCACACTCCCCGATACGGGTACGTGTAAATCGCTGTAGACTATCCGCCCTGAGGAGGTCTACTCTCAAATCATCCTATCCGGGGTGACAAATACCCCCCTACTCCGTGTTTTATAGGGCGAGGGAGCGCCTTCCGTTCCCCGTTCAGGAGTGTTTATGAACAGTAGAGCTGTTGTTGTTCTCCTCTCCCTGGCTGTCGTGCTTTCCGGCTGCTCGAGAGAGGAAAGCCCCACCACCTCGGAGACCGAGGAGCGGAGGGTCCCCGTGGAGGTGCTCAGGGTGGTCGAACGCCCCTTTACCGTCTACGGCGACTACTATGGCGAGGTCACAGGCATCAATGAGGTGGAGCTTATCACCGTCGCCGGGGGACGGGTTAACGCGATCGACGTCGAGGTGGGCGACCAGGTCTCCGCGGGTGACTCTCTTGCCCGGATCGACGGCGAGAAGGCGCTCAGACAGTACGAGACAGCCCTCTTTAACGAGCGTCTCGCCCTCGAGGATTTCGAGCGGCAGAGACGGTTTCTCGATGAGGGTAACTCCTTTCAGCTCGCCGTGGATCAGGCGGAGCTTGCCCTGCTTCGCAGCAGGACGGCGCTCCTCGACGCTGAGCGGGTTCGGGAGGGAGCCCTTGCGATCACCCCGATCGATGGTACTGTTGTAACCCGGGACATTGACCTCTTCGAGGAGGTCGCCCCGGGGGAATCGACCTTTATGGTCAGCGATCTTTCGAGGATGAAGGTTCGCCTCGGGGTGCCGGAGGACGACATAGCGGGGATCAGAAACATCGACGGGGAGGCGGAGGTCCGGTTTACCGCCTTCCCCGGGAGGGTCTGGGACGGGGAGGTTGTCTCCTTTGCCCGACGCCGATCCGAGGGAACCCTCACCTTTCAAGTCGAAGTCCACGTGGAGAACCCCGAGGGACTCCTCCTCTCCGGTACCACCGCCCGGGTTCGTCTGCCCCTGCGAACCATCGAGCAGAGCGTTGTGGTCCCCTCGAGCTCGCTGGTAACCCGGGGCGATGGTGCCTACCTCGTGGTAGCCGACGGCGAGCTCGCGCGGTTGCGGCCTGTCGTCCTCGGACCGTCGGACGAACGGGAGACGGTGATCCTCGAGGGCGTACAGCCGGGAGAACAGATAGTGGTTCGAGGCATCAACCAGGTTGATGACGGTACGCCGATCCGAGTTCTCGACAGACAGGACGCCTGAGGATGATACGTCTATTTATAGAGAAGCATATGGCGGTCTTCAGTTTCGCGGTCCTCATAGTCGTTATGGGGATAATCGCCTATGTCCAACTGCCCCGGGAGTCGACCCCGGAGATCAAGCAGCCTTACATCTTTATCAATACGACCTACGTCGGAGTCTCGGCGGAGGATATAGAGAGCCTGGTCACCCAGCCGATCGAGCAGGAGCTCGACGGCATGGACGGGGTCAAGGAGATCACCTCCGAGAGCCGGCAGAGTGTCTCCTTTATCTTTGTGGAGTTCAGCTCCGACGTCGCGGTTGACACCGCCCTTCGGCGGGTCAAGGACCGGGTGGATCTCGCAAAACCGCGGCTCCCCCAGGACGCGGAGGAACCCTTTGTCCGGGAGTTCAACGTCTCGGACTGGCCGATTTTTGTGGTTACCCTCTCCCATCCCCAGGGGGTGGAGGTTATCGATCAGGCGGCGGAGATCTTTCAGGAGGAGCTCAAGCGGGTCAGCGGCGTCCTCGACGTCGAGACCGCCGGTCGCCCTTCCCGGGAGCTCGCCGTAGAGCTCGACCCGTTGAAACTCCAACACTACGGCATGACTTTGGGAGATGTCACCAGGGCGATCCAGAACGAGAATGTCTCGATCCCCGGGGGGGTTCTACGCAACGAGGAGCGAAACTACACCCTCTCTCTGACCGGCGAGATCGAGGAGGCGAGAGCCTTTAACGAGCTGTTCGTGAGCAATGGTGAGGCGCAGGTACGGTTGGAGGAGCTCGGAACAGCCCGTTTCCAGAACGCCGAGGCCGAAACCGTCTCCCGCCTCAACGGGACGCCGGCGATAACCCTCTCAGTCAAAAAGCGCCTCGGGGCAAATATTCTGAACGTGGTGGACGCGGTCGAACAGCGGGTTGCGCAACTCACCCCCGGGCTGCCTCCCGGAAGCGAGGTAATCATCTCCTACGATGAGTCTACCTACATCAGGGATATGCTTGTCGACCTCGAGAACAACATGGCTACCGGGTTCGTCCTGGTGCTGCTGGTAACGATCTTTTTCCTCGGCGGGCGAAACTCACTGTTCGTCAGCCTTGCGATTCCCTTCTCCATGCTCATGTCCTTTTTTGCCCTGCAGATCATCGGGGTTACCCTCAACATGATCGTTCTTTTCAGCCTGATCCTCGCTCTCGGAATGCTGGTGGATAACGGGATCGTTATCGTCGAGAACATCTTCCGACACGGAAGTATGGGGAAGTCCCGAATGCAGGCGGCGATCGACGGCGCCAGGGAGGTTTCGGGACCGATCATCTCCTCTACCCTTACCACCTGTCTAGCCTTTTTTCCGATCATCTTTATGCCCGGACTCATGGGCGATTTCATGAAGTACCTGCCGATCACGGTGATCGTCGTTCTTGGCTCCTCCCTGGTTGTGGCCCTTGCGATCAACCCGGTCTTCTGCGCCTTTTTTCTCGAGGTCACCCCAAAGCAGCTTAGAAAGATGAATGAGGGAAGCGGCCTGTTTACCCGGATCCAGAACGGCTACGAGACGCTTCTGCGGCGGGCAACGGCGAAACCCTGGGTAACCATCGGCGTCGCCTTTTTCGTCGTGATTGTCGGGTTTCTCCTCTACGGCAACTTTGGGAGGGACACCCTCTTCTTTCCCGCCCTCGACCCGGGTCGTGCCCGGGTCAGCGTGGAGGCGCCTCAGGGAACACCACTCGGACAGACCGACCGCATCGTCCGGGACCTCGAGACGGTGGTCCGGGCTACTCCCGCCTCACTCAGTAACTTTGAGAGTATTGCCGGCCGCGACGGCGGAAGCACCGAGCCCCACCGCGGCCAGATCGACCTCACCTTTCGACCCTACGCGGAGCGGGAGATCTCCGGGCGCAACGCCGTCCGGGAACTTGCCCAGCGGGTCCGGGAGGTGACCGGAGCGGTGATAACCGTTTCCGAGGCTGAGGAGGGCCCCCCGGACGGAGACGACGTGTCCTACGAAATCCGCGGAGAGGATTATGCGATCCTCGGCGAGATAAGTGGCCGGATTCTCGCGATCCTCCAGGAGTACCCCGAGTTCAGGGATGTGAACAGCGACTTCGAGGCGTCCCGTCCGGAGTTTCAGATCGCCATCGACCGGGGACGGGCGGCGCACCACGGGCTAAGCACCTCCCAGATCGCCGATACCGTCCGCACCGCGATGAACGGTGCCACCATCGGCTCTTTCCGACAGAGAGAGGAGGAGTACGATATCAACGTCCGTTACACCCGGGGTTTCAGAAACTCCCTCGCCATGCTGCGGAACCTGGAGGTTGTCGCCTACGACGGAACCAGGGTCCCCCTCTCGGCTGTGGCGGAGATAGAGCCGCGCTCGACGGTTGGGGTGGTAAAGCGGCGAAACCTCAACCGGGCGGTCACGGTGGCGGCAAACTTTGATACCGACATCGAAAACAGGCAGGAGATAGTCTCGGGTATCGACGCCGCGGTGGACCAGATCGCATCAGCGTTGCCGATCGGCTACGCTGTCGGCCCGGGAGCGGGATTTGATGTGCGAACAGAGTCCACGACCTTTTTGATGCAGGCGTTTCTGGTCGCTCTCTTTCTGATATTTGTTGTTCTCGTCGCCCAGTTCAACTCCGTGGCGGATCCGTTCATAATAATGTTCTCTGTCTTCTTATCCCTTGGAGGTGTGTTCTGGGGATTCTTTGTGGGGCAACAGAACTTTGTGGTGATCATGTCGGGAATTGGGTCGATCGCCCTCGCCGGTGTGGCGGTTAATAACTGTATCGTCCTTGTTGACTACACCCACCACCTGATACGGGAGGGAATGGGCCGGCGGGAGGCGATCATTCAGGCTGGAAAAACCCGACTGCGACCGGTCATTCTCACCGCCCTTACCACAGTACTCGCTCTGGTTCCGATGGCAGTCGGGGTGAGCTTCAATGTTCGAACTCTGCGGATCGTCGTCGGCTCGGAGTCCTCGGAATACTGGCGGGCCTTCGCGTGGACCATGCTCTACGGCCTCAGCTTTGCCACGGTGATGACCCTCGTGGTGGTGCCGACTCTCCTCCATGTGAAGTACGCCTTTTTAGAGAGGCACAGCGGTCGCCGCGGGGTCCATCAGTAGCACCGGGATTTGCAGTTGATTCGAGCTTCCCGGGTGATCATAATGTGGCACATGAATATCCGGAAGCTCCTCGCAGTCATGACACTACTACTTCTTCTCGCAACCCAAGGCGTTGTCGCTCAGGAGGAGCGAGACCCCGAGGAGATGTTCAACACCCGGCTAATAGAGCACAGAGTAGGTGCGGAGGTCGGGGGGATCTCCGCCGGCGGCCTCGGCGCGATCTACACCTACACGCCGATCATTCGACCCCTCCTGCGACTGCACATCCGCGGCGGTTTTGCCCTCTCCATTCCGGCGATCGAGGGTCCGGGCTTCCACATACCGATTACCGTGCTCGGGAGTGTCGGGACCAGGGTTCACCGGGTCGATACCGGTTTCGGCGTGAGCCTCGCCCCGAACGCCGTTGACGAGGAGGGCCGGGATATCGGTTCCAAGACCTACCTCCACGCCATTCTCGCCTACCGTCTCGTGCTCCAGGAGGACCGCACGGTAATCCGTCTCGGCGGCACCACCTGGTCCACAGCCGGAGAGCTCGCAGACGGCGAGGTCCGCGTACTCCCCGCTTTCAGTCTGGAAACTGCCGTCCGTTAGAGTCACTGCCCAGGCTGCGAGGCGGGCGAGGGCTACAGTTCGTCTCTACCGCTCCCCGGTTTTCTTGATGATGTGAAAACCGAACTGCGTCTTAACGACACCTGAGACCTTTCCCTGCCGCATTTTTACGACCGCCTCCTCGAAGGGTTTTACCATCTTGCCCGGTCCAAACCAGCCGAGGTCACCGCCCTTCGACTTGCTCGGGCATGTTGAGTACTCCCTTGCCAGGGCGTCGAACTTTGCGCCGCTTTTGAGTTTTTTGAGAAGGGCGTCGGCGAGACTTTTGTCCTTTACGAGTATGTGGCTTGCTCTCCATTCCATAGGGCTGGAGGATACGGCTCTCTCCCCACCGTTGCAAGCAGTTGGTGGTGTCCTCCACTCTGGGGATAGCCGAGTAGAGGAGACTACCGGCCGCTTCCCGTTGCCGGTAATCGACCTGGCAGGACCCCGACGGCCCCCGGGGCAGCTGCCCCCTGTTATTCTCCCTGGATCTCCTCGACGACCGAACTGCCTGAGCTCTCCTCCCCGTTGGTCCACTGCCACTCCTCCCGCAGACGTATCCTGCCGTCCTCGAGGAGCTCGGGGGAGCTGGTCACCTTAACCTGGGAGCGCTCTCTGCTGTATGCTCATTGCAGCGGAGGCAACTGATGAGCAGTGATGAGAAGAGCTACGCCCTCATACTCGGCCTAGGCCAGGGGCTCGGCGGCGCCTTTGCCCGTGCCTGTTATCGGGAGGGGCATATCCTTGTTCTGGTCTCCCGATCTGCGGAGCGAATGAGCCGGGTGGTGGATGCAGAAAAGATCGACGGTAACCGCGCGTATCTGATGGAGATGGACCTCACGGACCTCGACCATTGCCGGGAGCGGTTTGAGAACATGGAGGAACGTAATCAGGTCCCCCGGATCGTCATCTACAACGCCGCCGCCCTTCGCAGGGACAACATCGAGACGCTTCGGACCGAGGAGCTCCTCGAGACCTTTACGGTGAATGTCGCCGCGGCTCTCCAGACGATTCGCAGTTTCGTTCCCGCCATGGCGGAGCGGGGGGGATCGATTATCCTCGTGGGCGGTGGTTTCTACACAGAACCCCATGGGGAGTACGCCTCTCTCTCGATCGGAAAGGCCGGACTCCGTAACCTTGCGCACACAGCTCACGACTGGGCGAGAAAGCTCGGCGTGCAGGTTACCCAGCTCACCGTGGGCGGTTACGTCGCCGAGGGCACACCCCTCGACCGTCACCGGATCGCCGCCCGGGCGATAGAGGAGACAAAGAAGCCACGAGAGGAATGGGTGCCGGAGGTGTGGCTCCCGGAAAAGGGGCAGGATGCGTGAGTATCCCTGACTCACACGCCGGAGGTAACAGGGCCTTGTGCCGACAGAGGATCTCCCGGTTCAGGCGCACCCTCGGTCTCCTCATCACGCTCCTGTTTCTCACCGGAGGGTTGCTTTCCGGGGATGATCTCCTCGAGGATCGGGTTGAGCAGGTCATCGACGGGGACACTATTGAACTCGCCTCCGCCGGGAGGGTGCGGCTCCACGGGATCGATGCTCCGGAGATCGCCCAGGCGTACGGGAAAGAGGCACGGCGTTTTCTCCGCCGCCGTCTCGAGGGTGAGGCGGTGCGTCTGCTTGTCACCGACACCGACCGCTACGGCCGCCTGGTCGCCTGGGTCTACCTTCCGGGGGGTGAGAGCGCCCAGTCACTCCTTCTTGCAAACGGCTACGCCTGGTGGTACCGACGCTACGCACCGGAAGCAACGGCCCTTGGGGAGCTCCAACGGCAGGCGCGGGAGTCGAGGCGGGGACTCTGGGCGGATAGCGGGGCGACGCCTCCCTGGGAGTGGCGGCGGCGCAGGTATGCCGACCTCCCCCCGGGGACGGAGGACCGGGACTGCTCGGACTTCCCTACCCAGGCGGCGGCCCAGCGGTTCTACGAAGCTGCTGGGGGCCCCGAGGTCGACCCCCACCGCCTCGACGGCGACGGCGACGGTGTCGCCTGCGAGTCGCTGCCGTGAGGGTAGAGATGTGCGGGTAACCTCGACAGGGCCGTCGCCGGCGCGCGCCTGAACCATCCCACGCCCCACGCCGGGCGCCCCGGGCCCCACGCCCCGGGCCCAGACGCCCCGGGCCCGGGCCCAGGCGCCCCCGCGGCCACTTGAAAGCGTAAGCCCTCGACGGGTACCCTCTTTTTACTGTGGCCACGAGTACAGTCGAGCAGTACCTGAAGATCATCTACCAGGAACAGCAGCGGGAGCCGGGACGGGTGGTGCAGATGAAGCAGCTCTCCGAGGCGATGGGCGTCACCCCGGGCACCGCCACCTCCATGGTCAAGCACCTCGACCGGGAGGGCTATCTCAGCTACGTCCCCCGCAAGGGTGTCACCCTCCTCCCGCCGGGCCGGGAGCTTGCTCTCGCCATTGTCCGTCGTCATCGTCTGATCGAGACCTTTCTCGAGCAGGTCCTCGACTACGACTGGGCCGAGGTGCATCAGGAGGCGGAGCAGCTTGAGCACGCCGTCTCGGACCTGTTTATCGAGCGCCTCGACGAGTACCTCGGCTATCCTACCTCCGACCCCCACGGAGACCCGATTCCTAACGCCGAGGGGCGTATCGAGGCGCGTCCTTCGTTTCTGCTTACCGAGGCGAACCCGGGGATGGAGGTTCAGGTGGTACGGCTCAAAGAGGACTCCCGGGAGTTCCTCGATCTGATGAAGGAGGAGGATCTTCTGCCGAGAAAGCGGCTCACCGTGGAAGAGGTGAGCGAAGTCGCGGGAGTCGTTTCCATACGACTGAACGGTTCAACCAGGAACTTTACCATGGGCTACGGACTGGCAAAGAGCATCCTGGTGCGCCGAGTTTAGGGAGGAAGCTTGTGAATATCGGTTTTGTCGGGCTCGGGGTCATGGGTAACGCAATGGCGAAACGACTGATCGAGGCGGGCTACAATCTGCGGGTACACAACCGAACCCGGAGCAAGGCGGAGGAGGTTCTCGGCCTTGGGGCGCGCTGGTGCGACACTCCGGCTGAGGTGGCGGTCGACAGCGAGGTAGTGATCACGATCGTCGGGACGCCCCGGGACGTGGAGGAGGTCTACCTCTCACAGGAGGGCATCATCTCCGCCTCGCCCTCGGGCGCCCTCCTTATCGACATGACCACCTCGAGCCCCGCCCTCGCACAAAAGATCGCGGAGTCGGCGAACCAGCGGGGCCTGGGAGCCCTCGACGCTCCTGTATCCGGGGGTGACCTCGGCGCCCGGGAGGGAACGCTCTCCATCATGGTCGGCGGTGACGCCGACAGTTTTGAACGGGCCAAACCGATCTTCGATCGTCTCGGAAAGAACATCGTCCTCCAGGGACCCCCGGGCTCCGGGCAGCACACCAAGATGTGTAACCAGATCGCCATAGCCGGCACGATGCTCGGGATGAGTGAGGCGCTCGCCTACGCTCAACGCTCCGGCCTCGAGCCGGAGAGGGTGCTTCGCAGCATATCCGGGGGCGCCGCGGCGAGCTGGAGTCTGACCAATCTGGCGCCTCGGGTTCTCAAAGGGGACTTCGGGCCGGGGTTTTACATTCGCCACTTCCTGAAGGACATGGAGATTGCCGCCGCCGAGGCGAAACGGCTCGGAGTACAGCTTCCGAGCCTCGACCTCGCCATCGCGAGCTATCGGGAAGTCGCGGAACGGGAGAGCGACCTCCTCGGTACCCAGGCGCTCTACCTCAAATACAAGCCGGGGTGAGGCGGGGCGAGATGAGGTTCCCTCTGGTCGACGCGCTGAGAGGATAGCCCGGTATCGGTAATCCTTGGGCGGTTTTTAGCGACCCCCGGGAGCTCACCGCCCAACGGCTGCTCGGGATCCCCCGCCCCGGTGGGTGGAGTCACCTCGGCAGATTGTGCTTCCTCGAAGCCTTCCAGTCTGATAACGCATTATGGCATAATGATAGGTAGATATATTGTGCCCGGGGCTTTGTCGGGCAGTCGAGCAGGATGGTAGAGTGAGTCAGTTTTCAGATCGGATCAAAGAGCTTCAGGCAATCATGGAAGAGCGCATCGTCTTTCTCGACGGTGCGATGGGAACCAACATTCAGCTTTACAAGCTCTCCGAGGAGGGGTACCGCGGTTCCCGCTTCGCCGACTGGGAGCGGCCCCTCAAGGGAAACAACGACCTCCTAACCTTGACGCAGCCGGAGATTATCGCCTCGATTCATCGAGGCTTTCTCGACGCCGGGGCAGATATAATCGAGACGAACACCTTCAACAGTACCTCCATCTCCCAGGCGGACTACGGCATGGAGGCTCTGGTCAGGGAGCTCAATCTCGAGGCGGCGCGCCTTGCCCGAAAGGTTGCCGACCAGAAGAGCCGTGAGGAACCGGAGAAGCCGCGCTACGTGGCGGGTATCCTCGGGCCCACCAACCGGACCCTCTCGATCTCTCCGGATGTCAATGATCCCGGCTACCGCGCCGTCACCTTCGACCAGATGGTCGAGGCGTACACCGAAGCCCTCGATGCGCTTGTACAAGGCGGCGTCGACCTCCTGATGGTAGAGACCATATTCGACACCCTCAACGCAAAGGCGGCTATCTACGCCGCCCGCCGCTACATGCGAAGCACCGGCCGGTCGGTGCCGGTCATGATATCCGGCACGATAACCGACCAGAGCGGCCGGACCCTCACCGGCCAGACCACCGAAGCGTTCTTTGCCTCGATCCGCCACGCGGAGCCGTTCTCCGTCGGCCTCAACTGCGCCCTGGGAGCGGACCAGCTGCGACAGTACGTCGACGACCTCTCATCGGTTTCCGAGTTTCCCGTGAGCGTCCACCCCAATGCGGGTCTGCCGAATGAGTTCGGCGAGTACGATCACTCGCCGGAGTTCATGGCGGAGGTGATAGGGAAGATGGCGGCCGACGGGCTTCTCAATATCGTCGGAGGATGCTGTGGTACCACCAACGAGCATCTCCGGCAGATCGTCGCCGCCTGCGAGCCTCATCCGCCGAGAAAGCTCCCGGCCCCCTCGGGTGTGACGATCCTCAGCGGGCTCGAACCCCTGCGTCTCGACGAGATCACCGGCTTTGTAAATGTTGGAGAGCGGACCAACATTACCGGCTCGAAACGATTCTCCCGCCTCATTACGAACAAACAGTACGAGGAGGCCCTCGAAGTCGCCCGGGAGCAGGTCGAGGGGGGCGCACAGATCATCGATGTCAACATGGACGAGGCGATGCTCGATTCCGCCGCGGAGATGCACACCTTTCTCAACCTCCTCGCCGCGGAACCCGATATCAGCCGGGTTCCGGTCATGATCGACTCGAGCAAGTTCTCGGTGATCGAGGCTGGACTCAAGTGCGTTCAGGGTAAGGGGGTGGTCAACTCCATCAGTCTCAAAGAGGGGGAAGCGCAGTTCAAGGAGCACGCCCGGATTATTCGGGACTACGGTGCCGCGACGATCGTGATGGCCTTTGATGAGGCGGGGCAGGCGGACAGCCTCGCCCGGAAAACGGAGATCTGCAGCCGCTGTTATCGTATCCTCACCGAGGAGGTGGGATTCCCGCCGGAAGATATCATCTTCGACCCGAACATTTTCGCCATCGGAACCGGGATCGAGGAGCACGCAAACTACGCGGTGGACTACATAAACGCATCCCGCTGGATCAGGGAGAACCTCCCGGGGGCTCATGTTTCCGGCGGGGTAAGCAATATCTCCTTCAGTTTCCGGGGTAACGACCCGGTCCGGGAGGCGATCCACTCGGTTTTTCTCTACCACGCCACCAGGGCGGGCATGGATATGGGGATCGTCAACCCTGGACAGCTTACCGTCTACGACGACATCCCCGAGGAGCTCAAGGAGGTGGTGGAAGACCTCGTCCTCAACCGGAGAAGCGACGCAACCGAGGCGCTCCTCGATCTTGCCGATCGATACGCCGGAAGCGGAAAGGCGAGGGAGGAGGATCTCTCCTGGCGGGAGAAGGGCGTCGAGGATCGCCTCTCCCACGCCCTGATCAAAGGGATTACCAGTTACATAGAAGAAGACGTGGAGGAGGCGAGAGGTAAGCTGCCCCACGCCCTCAACGTCATCGAGGGGCCGCTGATGGACGGGATGAACGTCGTTGGTGAGCTCTTCGGCTCGGGTAAGATGTTTCTCCCCCAGGTTGTAAAGAGCGCCCGGGTGATGAAGCAGGCCGTCGCTTACCTGACTCCGTACATCGAGAGGGAGAAGGCCGCAGCCGGCGGTTCGACAGCCAAGGGAAAGATTCTCATGGCGACGGTAAAGGGGGATGTCCACGACATCGGCAAAAATATCGTCAGCGTCGTCCTCGGGAGTAACAATTACGAGATAGTCGACCTCGGGGTGATGGTGCCTTGCGAGGATATACTCAAAGCGGCCCGGGATCATGGGGTGGACATTATCGGGCTCTCAGGTCTCATTACACCGAGTCTCGACGAGATGGTCCACGTCGCCCGGGAGATGGAGCGGGAGGGCTTTGATCTGCCCCTGTTGATCGGGGGTGCCACGACGAGCAAGATCCACACAGCGGTAAAGATCGCTCCCGAGTACCACGGCCCGGTGATTCACGTCAAGGACGCCTCCCTCGCCGTCGGCATCGTCGGCAAACTGCTGAGCGCGACCAGCCGGGAGAGCTTCTCCGAGGAGGTCGCCGCCGAGCACGAGAAGACCCGCAGACGGCGGGCGGAGGGTCAGAGTGCGAAGGAGTACCTCACGATCAGTGAGGCGAGGCAGCGTCGCTACCGCCCTGATTTTTCCACGCCTCCGCCGGTCCCCGCAAAGCCCGGGGTTCACCACTTCGAGGAGTATCCCCTCGCTCTCATCGCCGAGTACATCGACTGGACCTATTTCTTTGTCGCCTGGCAGATGCACGGAAAGTACCCCGAGATCTTTGACGACCCGACCCTCGGAGAGGAGGCGCGCAGACTCTACGATGACGCGAGGCGCATGCTCGACGACATTATCGAAAAAAAGGCGCTCCGGGCGACGGCATCGATCTTTATCCACCCCGCCGGCCGCAGGGACGACGACTCCATAGAGATCTACGCCGACGAGAGCCGCCGGGAGACTATCGGTGTCTGGCACACCTTACGACAGCAGAAGCGAAAGGAGAAGGTTGCATACTACCTCTCTCTCTCGGACTTCATCGCTCACAAGGATTCGGGTATTCCCGACTACCTCGGCGGCTTTACCACCTCCGCCGGCTTCGGGCTCGAGGAGTACATTAAGCCCTTTGAGAAGGGGAACGACGACTTCAGCGCGATTCTCGCAAAGATCCTCGCCGACAGGCTTGCCGAGGCGTTTGCCGAGCTGCTCCACGAAATGGTGCGCAAGGAGTACTGGGGATACGCTCCCGAGGAAAACCTCAGCAAGCCGGAGCTCTTCAATGTTGCCTATCAGGGAATCCGTCCCGCCCCGGGCTATCCACCCTGTCCGGACCACCAGGACAAGGAGATGTTAATGGAGCTACTCGAGGCGGAAAAAGTGGGGATCAGGCTCACCGAGAGCTATATGATGACCCCCGGCGCGTCGACAAGCGGCTTTTACTTTGCCCATCCCGACTCTTTCTACTTTGGTGTGGGAAAGCTGTTGAAAGACCAGATCGAAGATTGGGCTCATCGGAAGGGGATAAGCGTTGCCCAGGCCGAACGGTGGCTCGCTCCGGTTCTTGCCTACACCCCGGAGGACGAAAAAACAGGGGCCCGGGGCAGGTATGCTGCCGCCGGGCCCTGAGTCAGTCAACCAGGTAACGCGACCGGTCGGTTCACTCTTCGTCTTCTTCTTCTTCTTCTTCGTCTTCGTCCCATGTTCCGGCGCGCTGCTCTCCCTCTATTGAGGGAATACGGAAGCGCTGTCCCGGCTGGATGAGATCGGGGTTGTCCGGGTCCTGGATTTCGTCACGATTTGCCTCGTAGAGCTCCCGCCATTTCCACGGGTCGCCGTAGACAAAGTCGTAGCCGGCAATCCTCCAGAATGAGTCGCGCTGCCCCTCGCGTCTGCGCACGACGTAATAGCGCGGGCGCTCCGGCGGAGCCTGGGCGTCTTCAAGCGCCTGCTGGGACGGCTCTATCCCCTGGAGTGCTCGAAGCACCTCCCGGGAGGCCGAAGAGCTGGCGGACCACCGCTCGCTCGAGAACTGGTTTCTTGCAAGATCGAGCTGCTGGGTCGCCCTGCGCCACCGGTCGGGATAGCGGGACTCGGCGTCAAAGCTCCCGGCCACCTCCACTTCGTTCTCCGCGAGGCTCAGCAGTCCCCGGGCGCGAAATGACTCGACCCGCTGCTCCGCGTACTCCTCCGCCTCTCCGGCCCGCGTTTCCGCCTCGCTGCTCAGCTCGATCGCCCGACCGTACTCGCCTTCGTCGAAGGCGGCCTGCGCCTCCTCCTCGAGACTGTTCGCCTCCTCAATGAGTTCCCGATACCTCGGGTCGTCGGTCAGGGACTGCCCGAAGAGCAGCGCAGCGCTCACAAACAGTAGTGCGGCAATAGCTATTCGTTTTACCTTTCTCATTCTGAACCTCCCTCTTCGAGCTCCTCAGCACTCTCGAGGTCCTCTTCTACTCCGGACTCGAGCTCCTGACGTCGGCTCTCTGTCTCTTCCAGCCTGCGCCGTGCCTGCTCGATAGCCGTCTGAGCCTCATCCCGCTGCTCTCGCGCCTCTGAGGCGAGATCCTCGAACTGCGGGACCACCTCCTGGTACGCTCGGAGGGCGCTCACCCACTCCTCGTTCTCCCGGTCCGTCTCGGCTTGGTTAAAGCGCTCTTCCACCCGCTCATAGTCGCTGCGAAGGGCGACGTGAGCTCTATCCTCTCGCGCACTATCCCTCGCCATGGCGGCCTCTTCGCTCGCGGGATCGACGACAGTCGGCATCCCTTCGTCGAGGACCTCTTCATACGCCTCGATGGCAAAGGTAAGTTCCGTGGCCGCCTCCTCGAACGCTTCGTCGTCGTAGGCGTTGCGTCCCGCGGTGAAACGGTCCTCCCCTTCCATAAAGGGATCGGAGGCAAAATCGCTCAGATCGTACTCCATGATGATGTCCCGTAGCTCCTGAGCTTCCGCAAGCAGCTCGACGGGCACATTCTCCTCCTCCTCCTGAGCCGACTCTTGTTCTTCTTCCGCCTGTTCAGGCTGCTCCGGCTCCGGGGCTGCTTCCGGCTCGCTCGCGCAACCGATAAAGAAGGCGAGTAAGCCAAGAAGTAGTAGTATGCGGCTTTTTTTCATAGTTGTTCCTCCTAACGAGAGGCCAAAACCGCCGTAACGTTGACGGGATCAGCCTACTCACTGTTAAAGGTACCGCGTTCAACGCTAAAGCGTACACCTGGGAGAGCAAAAGCGCGGTTAATGGCGTTTTCCGCCTCCTGCGGGGGTACATCCTCCACGCCGCGGCCCGACAGGAGCCAGAGGGTGTCTGCGTGATCAATGGCGAGGGAGAGCTGGTGGGTGGCGACGAGGACCGCCTCGAGGCGTTGGGTGGTAACAAGCTCTCTGAGCAGCATAAAGAGCGCCGCCTGATGGGGAGGGTCGAGAAATGCCCCGGGCTCATCCATAAGAAGAATCCTCGGGCGCTGGGCGAGGGCGCGGGCGAGCATGAGCCGTTGTCGCTCCCCGTCGCTCACTTCCCCTATCCTCCGGGAGGCGAGGTGGGAGGCCTCCACCAGTTCGAGACTCTCCTCGATAACCCGACGGTCGGTCTCGTCGAGGGGACCGAAGAGAGGACGGTAGGGGAGCCTGCCTGTGGCGACCAGGTCGGCGCCGGTGAGGAGACCCGGCAGGACCACTTCGGTCAGCACCACCGCGATACTCCGGGCCCGAAGGCTCACCGAGACCGCCCGGCGTCCGTACAGCGGGCGGCCGTCGAGGCTGACGTTTCCCGAGAGGGGGGGCTGGAGCCCTGCGAGGGTGCGCAACAGGGAGCTCTTCCCGGAACCGTTCGGGCCGAGGAGGGCGACAAACCGACCCGAAGGAATCTCTATCCCGAGCTCGTCGAGTATCCGGGGTGAGAAGCGGTACCCGATCGAGAGCGCCTCCGCGGCGAGGAGGCTCACAGTTCCACCTCCCGACGACGCCCGTAGGGTCGAAGGAGAACCGCGATGATCACCGGCACCCCGATAAGGGCGGTCACCGCGTTTATTGGCAGCACCCCCGGTACCAGGGGGGCGTGGGAGATAATGTCCGCCCCCAGGGCGAGGATCGCACCGATGATAATCGTTCCCGGCACCACCACCCGGTGGACAGAAGTGCCGAGGTAGAGCCGGGTGAGGTGGGGGACGGCGACCCCGATAAAGGAGATCGGACCACAGAGCGCTGTAACCAGACCGGTCAGAATCCCGGAGATCAAAAGCATCATCGGCTGGAGTCTCGAGATCCGTACCCCCGAGGAGAGGGCGTATCGGGAACCGAGGAGCATCACATCTATAGAGGGGGCGAGAACGAGGAGAAGCACCAGCGCCAGGAGAAGCGCGATTGCCAGGGCGAGGGTAATCGGGCCGAGGGCGACATCAAAGCTCCCATAGCTCCAGCGGACGTATCGCTGCAGGGACTCGGCGCTGCTTGCCGCCATGAGCACGGTTACCAGGGAGCTCGTCGCGTAGCCGAACAGAACACCGAGGACCAGGAGGGTGGCGGCCGAAGAGACGAGGCGGTGCACCAGGAGGATGAGCAGGAGCACCGCGGTTGAGCCGACGATCGCCGCCGCGGAGGAGGCGAGACCGGTCAGGAGGGTGCCCTCGGCTCCCGCGGCGAAGCCGGCTGCCCCGGAGAGCACGCCGAGGGCGACCGCAAGCCCCGCTCCGGAGGTGACTCCGAGGACTCCCGGTCCCGCCAGGGGGTTTCGAAAGAACGTCTGCATCAACAGGCCGCTCACCCCGAGGGCTGCCCCGGCGAGGGTTGCGGTTATCCCCCGGGGCAGACGAAAGGCGAGGAGAATGGTGCGCTCCGGCTCCCCGCCTCCTCCTGTGAGAACCGAGAGAACCGTTTCAGGGTCGATCGGAACCGCCCCCCACAAGAAAAGCAGCGTCAGCAGCAGGAGAAGCAGTGGCGTCAGCAGGAGGAGCTTCAAGCTACTCGAGAGGCCGGTAGTAGTGGAACTCATGGTCGCTGATCAGATCAGGATGAAAAATCCGTCCCAGGTCCGCGAGAATCCGGTCGGGTCGGGCGGCCCCGGACTCCCAGAAATCATTAGCCCCGTCCTCCCGGACCCGACGGTTGTAGTGGTACATCCTTCCGGAACGATAGGGAGCAAAGGAGGCTAACCGAGGGTCCGCGGATACTACGTCCCGGGGAGTTCTCCAGCCGAATCCGAGATTGACCCAGACCTCCGCGTCTGCCGCCCGGGCAAATACCTCCTCGAGGTCGAGAAAGATAGAGCCGGTTCCCGGGGTCTCGGACCATGGGTAGTCGGCGCCGGCGTCGGCGAGGAGGCGTGCCATGTAGCTCTCCCCCGCCGGCAGCGCCCAGGAGCCGTTGTACGGGGCGTTGACCAGGACTTTCGGTCCCCTCTGCCCATCGGCGAGGCGGTCGAGGGTCTCCTGGTAGCCCCTGCGAACCTCCTCGAACCGGCTCGTCGCCTCCTCCTCCCGGCCAAAGAGCAGGCCGAAGAGCTTGACCCACTCGGCACGACCGAGCGGAGTGGTCTCGAGCCAGTCGGCGTTTACCAGGGCGGGCACTCCCGCGCGATCGAGCGCCCGGAGGGTCACGTCCTCCCGCCCTAAGGCGGGGGTGATAACAAGCTCCGGGGAGAGATCGATCACGGTCTCCACCTCCAGACGCTCGGCGACGCCGACCTCTTCGACCTTGCCCTCGTCGATGAGCCGGCGCACCCTCCCGCTATAGATCGAAGAGCGCCTGTCGACGGCGACGATCCGGTCGAGGAGATCGAGCGTCTCGAGGTGGGCGATATAGGTGGAGGAGAGGGAGACGACGGTGCGCACGGGTGTTTCGATAACCCCGTCCACCTCCGGAAGGTCCGGCGACTCCCCGGTGCCCCCCTCGATGAGAGCGTAGCGCAGCGGTGCCCCTCCGGGCCAGGGCCGCTCGATCGTGAGGATCCGGGTTGTCCCCTCCGCCTCGACCCTGAAGCCGGTAGCGTAGGTCGGCTCTACCGGGGTGCTCTGTGCCGCCGGAGGAAGTACAAGATAGAGAAGGAGAGGGAGTAAAGAGGGGGCAGCCCGTAGCAGTCTCATTCGCTCAACTATGCCTGAGGCACGGTTAGTCTGCCAAGCCTCATCGATAAAACCGGTTGGCATGAGCAGGGGAGGGGTGTAGCTTTTGCCAAGGAGGAATTGTTGAAAGTACAGGTAGAAATGGAACTCGATGTCGATCTCAAGGAGCTCAGCCTCTCAGAGCTGCAGCGAATAGTCCGACAGCTTTTCGCCGCCGACGAGTCCCGGGTAGTCCGGAAGGCAAAGGTTACAGACATTCGAATCAAGAAATAGATGCCGGCGGAGCACCCGGTGCCGCAGCCGGTGGCGACGGCCCTTGTTCCTGTAGCGATCCATGCTATTATGGGAGGCGCTGACAGGAGGTATGTATGGTAGATAGAGAAAAAGTGGATGCTGCCGTCGAGCAGCTCCGTCCGATATTCCTCGAGCATGAGGGTAGCATTGACGTCGTCGATGTAACCGATGACGGGGTTGTAAAGGTAAGTCTTTCCGGACAGTGCGAGCTTTGCATGTACCGGGAAAAAACCGTCCGTGCCCTCGAGAAGATCATGGCGTCCACCAACGCCGGGGTTACAAGCGTCGAGGCGGTTTAACCGTCTCAGGGACAGGTATTTAGCCCCGCTCCCTCCCGCGACGACGCGAGGCGGGGAGCGGGGTTGAATCATCATCACCTGTGCGGGATAAACGCACCCGTACAGTCGATCGAGCTGTCCAACCTAGGGATCAAATCCAGCTATCTAACGCAGCTATTCAATCGAGGGCGTCCGCCCGGTGTTATCCCCGTTTGTTTATTCATGACTCTCCCGGTTTGACTCTCCTCTCAGCAGACACGTATTTATAGAGTAGGGCCGGAAGCATTGTCCCGGCGCACCGAGAGCGGATAGCGGCGCCCCTGCCCCAGGTAGCTGCGGCGCGGAGCGTTCGGGGGCTCCGAGGGAGCGCGCCGGTAGGGACGAAAGCCGTCTACTCTACGGTTTACCCGCCGGTTACCGGTCCGTAGTCCTGGATTCCCAGTGAGGATAACCAGTAATGTCCGATGGGCTGTTTTTACTCACGCTGCTTTCTCTCCTCCTCCTCCTCCTCCTCGGGCTCACCGCCAGGCGATCGCTCTTCAAGCCCCTCGCTTCACTCTCTGCAGCGGCCCGGGAGCTTGCCGCCGGGAAGGAGCCGGAGTTCGGGCCGACCCACCGGTCGCTGCGGGAGATCAGACTCCTGGGAGAGAGTCTCGAGCGGATGAGCGGCGTCATCCGGGAACGGGAGCGCAGGCTCGAGCAGCAGGTCTTCTGGTCCCGGCTCCTCGGGAACCTCGCCGACGCCATTGCCGAGCATCAGACCATGGACAGCATTCTCACCGTCGCCATGACCCACCTGGTTGACAGCTTTGACGCTGCCGCCGGGGCGATCACCACCCGGGACCAGGAGCGTGACTGTGAGGAGCTGACCAAGGTAATTGTCAGACTCGAGGAGCTGCGTCCGTTCGCCAAGCACCGCGGTACCCCGAGGATCGATGTCGGTACCGAGGCTGTCCGGAGGAGCCTCAAACCCAACGAACCTCAGTTTATCTCCGTCTCCGACAAAAAGATCGCTGCGCTCCCGACCGGCTACCATCGCGCCCTCGAGGCCGCAGCGGTCGTGGGCCTCACCGGGGTGGTGGTGCTTCCCGTACATACCGACGAGGAGCACCTCGGCACCCTTTGGCTCGCATTCTCCGACCGGGAGGCGCTCACGGATGAGGAGGAGGAGTTTCTCAAGCGCCTCGGAAGCCACATTTCGATCGCGATTCAGCATAGTGTTACCCAAAAGGAACTCGAAAAGACACAGAAGGTGGCGATGCAGAAGGAGCGCCTCAACGCGATGGGACAGATGGCAAGCGGGATCGCCCACGACATAAACAACTCCCTGTTGCCGATCACCGCCTACGCCGACCTGGTCCTCGAGTGGGAGGATCTGTCTGAGACGAGCACCAGGTACATGCACACGATCAAGGAAGCAGCCTGGAACATACAGGCTGCCACCACTCGGATGAAAAAGTTCTACCGGGAGAGCGAAGAGCGCACAGCGAGAGAGGTCGCCGTGGATCAGCTTCTCAAGGGGGTGATAGACCTGACCCGACCGCGGTGGAACGATATGCCCCAGCAGGAGGGGCGGGATATCGAGCTTTCAGAACGGGTCGCAGCCGACCTGCCCCCGATCATCGGCTTTGAAAGCGACCTTCGGGAGGCGCTGACCAACATTGTCTTTAACGCCTGTGACGCGATGCCCGAGGGGGGGAGATTGAGCATAGAGGCGTTCGGGCAGGGGGGAACGATCGTGGTCTCGGTCTCGGACACCGGTATCGGGATGAGCGAGGATGAGAGACAACGGGCAACCGAGCCGTTTTTCACCACCAAGGGGGCGGGAGGTACGGGCATGGGCCTCGGCATGGTCCACGGCGCGATGCAGCGGCACGACGGCAGGATGGAGATCGACTCCGTCAAAGGCGAAGGCACCACGGTCTCCCTCTTTTTCCCGGTCCAGGAGCGTGACGGCGACAGCGACCGTCTCGAGGGAGCCGCCACGGCGGGCAGCGAGGGGTACCATGAGAAACTCACCATTATCTGCGTCGACGATGATGAGATGGCCCTCAACGCCCTCGGGGACGTCCTCGACTGCGACGACCACGAGAGCCTCCTCTTTCGGCACGGTGAACCGGCCCTCGAAGAGCTCAGGCGGCGAGTCGAGAACCGGCTTCCGACGGATGTCATTATTACCGACCTCGGCATGCCCGGGATCGATGGAAGGGAGATTGCCCGGCGGGCCCGGGAGCTCGACCCTCGGCTACCGGTGCTCCTCATAAGCGGCGGCGGGGAGAGCCTCGAACCCCATGAAGTTGCTCTCGGGGCGGTGGATGCGGTGATCAGCAAGCCTCCCGCTCTCGATGAGCTGCGAGAAACACTCCGGGAACATGTGCCGGCGGCCGGTCGAAGAGGTACGAAGTAGATGGGGGAGAGGAAAACCGGCGCAACGATCCTTATAGTCGATGACGACACCCGTACCCTCGAGGTTCTCACCGATGTCCTCAGACAGGAGTCCTACAAGGTGATTACCGCGGGGGAGGGAAGGTCGGGGCTGCAAATGGTGAAGAAGCACAAGCCGGATGTGGTGCTTCTCGACATGAAACTGCCCGGGGCAAGCGGTCTTCATATCCTCAAAGAGCTGAAAACCCGGGAAGAGACCTTCAGGATACCGGTGATCATGATAACCGGTCAGGAGGATGGGGATCTGAAGCGCAAGGCCCTTGCCGCCGGGGCGGACGAGTTTGTCAACAAGCCCGCCGAGATAGCGGAGCTCAAGGCGCGGGTCCGGGCGCTGACGACGGTAAAGGCGTACTACGACAGCATGCGCGATTACCAGCGGAAGCTCGAAAAGGAGGTCGAAGCGCGTACCAGGGAGATCAAGGAGACCATGGAGGAGCTGCGCAGGGCAAACGAGATGATCAAGGAGGCGGCCTTCGAGACGACCCACCGCCTCGCCCGGGCGGCTGAGTTCAAGGACGAGGACACCGGAACCCACATCCGGAGGGTGAGTCTCTACGCCGCTGCCCTGGCTCAGGAGCTCGGAGAGTCCCAGGAGCTTGTGGAGCAGCTGCGCTCGGCGGCTGCGATGCACGACGTGGGAAAGATCGGGATCCCCGAAACGATCCTCCTCAAACCTGGAAAGCTCGATCCGGGGGAGTGGGAGATTATGAAGCGCCACACCCTTTTCGGAGCCAAAATCCTTGACGGCTCCGACTACCCTCTGGTATCCATGGCCGCCACGATCGCCCGGAGCCACCACGAGAAGTGGGACGGCTCCGGCTATCCCGACGGCCTCGCGGGGGAGGCGATTCCCAGGGTCGCGCGAATCGCCGCCGTAGCCGACGTCTTCGACGCCCTTACCTCAACCCGTCCGTACAAGGATCCCTTCGATATGGCCGCGGCGGTCACCATTCTCAACGAGGAGCGGGAGAGGCACTTCGACCCGGAGGTCCTCGACGCCTTTCTCGGCATTATGCCTCAGGTGTGTGCCATCAAGGACGAACATCCGGAAATCTCCATGAGTATATCGAAACAGCTCCAACAGGAGCTGTGGGGCTCAGGCTAAAATCGCCTCCAACAGCTCCTCGGAGCTCTGCGAGGAGAGCGCTCCCTCCCGGCGCGGGTCCTCCCGCATACGTTTGGCTATCGCCGCGAGGAGCTGGAGATGGGGCCCTCGCTCGTCGGGGGAGGAGGCGATGAGAAAGACGATCCTCGTCGGCTCCCCGTCGAGGGCCTGAAAGTCCACCCCCTCCCGGGATAACCCTACGGCCACCGCCATCCCCTCAACCCCCTTCGTTCTCGCGTGGGGGATCGCAAGCCCCTTCTCCATACCCGTGGATACCGTCGCCTCCCGCTCCATAACATCCGTGAGGACCTGCTGCGCATCCTGAACCCTGCCGGCGCGATCGAGCTTCTCCACCAGCTCCCGGATCACTCCCTCCTTGTCCCGGGAGCGCAGGGGGACGGCAACCGAGGCGGGGCTCAGGTAGTTGGCGAGGTTGAGAGACTCGCCGCCCCCACCCACTGCCACATCCCGACGTAGCTCCTTTGGGACGGTCACTTCGGCAATCCTCGCAACTCGGTCCCGGACGTGGACGATAACCTCGTAGAGGAGGGTCTTTGCGATGCCCGTGTCCCGGGGGTCGCAGACAATTTCGATACTGGTCGGCGCGCGGTTGATCGTGAGAAACACCTCGTTTCGCCGCAGGCGGTAGACCGCCCCTGCCAGCTCCATCCGGTGGACGAAAAAACCGTCCTCCTCGGCAACCCGCAGGATTCCGTCGGTGATGAGGTCCGAGAGCTCCTCGTTGGGCAGATCGATACTCGTCACCTCCGAGTCAGGCTCGCCCCAGCGTCCCCGGGTTCCTGACCCGCCCCGACTGAGAGTAAAGGAGAGGGCCGGTGCCCCGAGGCCGACGGAGATCATGATCATTACCACCATCACCTTGAAGATGTCCTGGGAGAAGTCCCCCAGGGCGAGGCCGACGGAGGCGATAATGAGGGCGACCTCCCCCCGGGGGACGGTGCCGAGGCCGGTTCTCAGGGCTCCGAGACGGTTGAAGCCGCCTGCGAGGGCGGGGATCCCCGAGCCGATCACCTTGGCCGCTCCGGATAGAAGGGCGAAGGCGAGGCCGGGAAGAAGAATCCCCGGGTCAAAGAGCACCCGCCAGTCGACGAGCATCCCCATGACAACGTAGAGGATCGGAACGAAGAACTCCGAAATCGGCTGGGTCTTCTCGGCGAGGAGATCCCCCAGATCGGTCCGGGAAAAGGAGATTCCGATGATGTAGGCGCCGATTATCGCAGCCACTCCAAAGGTCTCGAAAAGCGCCGAGAGAAAAAGCGCGATCCCGACCACCACAACCGCAAAGAGGTTTGAAGAGAGGCGGCGCTCGAAGTTCCTCGCGAGCCACGGCGCGGAGAGAAAGGCGAGGAGCCCACCACCGAGGAGTATACCCACCGCCAGTACCGCCACGGGTATGACCGTCTCCAGGAGACCCGCCTCGCCTCCCCGACCGAGCTCGAGGCCCCCCACGGCCATTGCTATGGCGAGAAAGACGATCGCAAAGCCGTCCTGGGTGAGGGAGGAGCTGACGATCGCCGCCCCCTCGGGAGTTGCCATCCGGTTGTTTGCATGAAGGATCCTCGCCTGGATACCCAGGGAGGTTGAGACCGAGAGCGCCGCGAAAAAGAAGACCCGCCGGTCAAGCAGAGGCAGGTCGAAGAACAGCAGCGCCACCAGGACCCCGGCGAGGAGGGAGAGGGCGCTGCTGCCGAGGGCGATGGCGAGTCCCCTGCGGCGGGTCCGGGCAAAGATCCCGCTGTCCGACTCGAGGCCGACAACCAGAACGTGAACCACCGCTCCCACAGCCGCAAATCCGTAGAGCTGCAGGGATATCGGAAATGCGCCCTCCGCGAGGGGGACAAGGCCGTCGTAGAAACCGGGTATCGGGAGACTTCCGAGCGCGTAGGGGCCGAGAAGAAGCCCCACCGAAACTTCACCTATCAGCGCGGGAGTCCGGAGTCGTTCGGCAACGGCTCCCGAGAGCTTCGCGGCGAGGACGATAACGCCCAACTGCAGGATGAGGCGAGTGACCTCGTGGGTCATCGACACATCCTGCATGCCCTCCGCCGCCGAGAGCAGTGTCGGCACAAGGAGAAGAAGAAGTAAGAAAAGCGCTGCACCTCTGACCATGATCAGCGCAAGAGTAACTTGTTACCCGCGACGGGGCAAGCTCATCTGCTCCCGACAGGCGGCCTCATGCCGCTACACCGTTACGCTCCGGCGGGAACAAACCCGCGCCAGTGGCCGTTATCCCGGTAGTCTTCGACTCTCGGCGTCTCGAGCTTCGTGTGGAAGGCGCCGAGATTCCGGGCGACGGACCGTTTGAGGACCCCGAGGGTGGTCTCGATGAGCTCCCGGTTAAAGCCACGGTCGCCGAGATCCGCCACCATGTGCAGGCTGATTCCCCGGCTGAGAGCTTGTCCGAGGCTCACCAGCCTCCGTTGCGGCAGCGAGCCGTCTACCCGAAAGTCGAAGAGATCCCCGATCCGGTCCGCAGCCTTGCGCCCGAGCTCCATGGTTGCAAAGTAGTCTCGAAGCCGGGTGACACCTGCCCGGCGCATCCCTTTGAGGACCGCCTCCGCCACCTGTTCGTAGAGGATATCGTTGGACCCTTCAAAGATCTGGAAGGGACGACAGTCGATTATTGCTCGACCGGCAAAGGTGTCCCGCTGGTATCCCGCGGCTCCGGTAAGCTGGAGGAGGGATTGGGACGCCTCCTGCATGAGGTCTGTTACCACACTCTTTATGACGTTTGCCGGAAGGGCGAGGGAGGAGCAGTCCCGGTCGATCGGAGCTTCCCCGGAGGTATAGGCGCACATGGCAGAGCAGGTGGTGTAGGCGCCTTCGATCTCAGCAATCCGGTCCTGTACCTGATCGTACTCAGACAGCCGCCGTCCTCCCACCCTTCTGCGCTCGACGTGGGAGCGTGCCTCATCGAGGATCCGCCGGAGAAATCCCATCGCCATGCCGGGAAACTGGAGCCGGCTGCGGTGCAGCACATCGAGGAGCATTTTTACTCCGCTCGACAGGGGGCGCAGCCGTCTCGACTCATGGAGGGTGACGTTGATCTCGTTGCGTCCGTAGGGGATCTCGGCGAGGCCGAGGCTCTGGTAGTACTCCCGGACCTGGATCCCTCCTTGCGTTTTGTCCCAGACAAAGAAGTTGATATTCCGGCCGAGGCGGCCCTCTTCCATCTGCTCCCGGGCGGTAATGAGCCAGTAGTCCGCGTGACCGGTGAGTCCGCCCCAGTGCTTGGTTCCCTTGAGCTGGTACTGATCGCCTTCGCGGACAAAGGAGGTCTGCATGTTCAGGGCGTCGGAGCCGAAGTCCGGTTCGGTAATCATCAACCCACCGAGGGCGCCGTGATTGATCACGTTGTCGAAAACCGCCGCCTGGAGCTCTTCCTCGGCGTATCGGGAGAGGGGTTGGAGGAACAGCGCGCCGTTGATGCCGGCGATCAGGGAGAGGGGCAGGGAGGTGTATGCGAGCTCCTCGAGAACCGACAGGCACTCGGCGGTGCGCTGCCCCCTGCCGCCATAAGCCTCGGGAACAAAGGCCGCCAGAGGAGCCGGGCCCGAACCCTCGTTGAGCTTGGCAAACTGCTCGAGAGCGGGGTACTTCGGGTTGGTTCTGCTTCGAACATAGCCGGCAACGGTGGCAACCGACTCTCTCGCCCAGGCGGCATACGATCTCAAGCTTTCCCGGAGGGAGGCGATGTAGGAGGAAACCTCACTGATCGGTTCATGACCGAAATTCTCAACTTTCATACCGAATCGTAACGGTGCCGACCGCGGGTGTATAGGGTGCCCCCCTCGGTTACCCGGGCCGGTTGACCTTTCGGCCTATTCTCATGAAACTCTCTCTAAGAGCAAGTCGGTCAGCAACCGACAAACCCGGCAGCCGCTCCGGGAGGTGCGGTACTCGTTGGAGGAGTCAAAATGCAGATCGCAATAACCGGCATTGGTGTTGTTTCTTCCGTCGGCCTTGGAGCGAAACCGTTCTGGGAAGCGCTCCGGGAGGGACGGTCCGGAGCTTCCATGATCTCGACCTTTGACACCACCGGATTCAAGAGCCGGGTCGGGGCAGAGGTCCGCGGGTTCGACTCCGCCGCCTTTGTCGGGCGAAAGCGGACTCGCCGGATGGCCCGGTTTTCCCAGTTTGCCTCCGCCGCGGCCCTCCAGGCGGTTGAGGACTCAGGCCTCGACCTGAAGAACCTCGATCCCTTGCGGGTCGGCACCGTCGTCGGTACGGCTGCGGGGGACTACGTATACCTCGAGGAACAGCACCAGAACCTCCTAAAAAAGGGGCCGGGTCACGGCAACCCCCTGGCAGTTCCACTGATAATTCCGAACATGTCCTCCGCCAACGTCGGCATCGACCTCGGCATCGAGGGGCCCAACTTCGGGGTAACCACGGCGTGCGCAACCGGCGGTCATGCTATAGGTCTCGCCGCTCTGCTCATCAGAAGCGGCATGGTGGATGTCGCGATCGCCGGCGGCTCGGAGGCGGCCATAAGCCCTCTGACTGTCAACGCCTACGCGGACATGGGGGTACTCACCTCCCGGAACGACGACCCGCTTCGCGCCTCGAGACCCTTTGACCGGGACCGGGACGGCTTTCTCATCGGTGAGGGAGCGGGGATCCTCATTCTCGAACGGGTGGAGCACGCCAGGGGGCGGGGGGCGGAGATCTACGCCTATCTTGCCGGGTCGGGCATGACAACCGACGCCCACAGCGTCGCCATACCCGAACCCGAGGGGAGGAGCGCCGCCGCCGCAATCAAGATGGCCCTGAGGGATGGCGGCGTCCCTGCAGAGCAGATCGACTACGTGAACGCCCACGGCACCTCAACGGTGGTAAATGATCGGACCGAGACAAAGGCGATACGCCTCGCCTTTGGTGCCCAGGCGGATAAGCTCGCGGTAAGCTCCACCAAGTCGATGATCGGCCACACCCTCGGCGCCGCGGGCGCGATAGAGGCTGCGGCCACGGTCCTCGCCGTCAAGCATCAGATCCTCCCACCCACAATCAACTACGAGACTCCGGACCCGGAGTGCGACCTCGACTACGTGCCGAAGGAGGCTCGGGACGCCACGATCCGGGCGGCGATATCCAACTCCTTCGGCTTTGGAGGCCAGAACTCGGTGCTCCTCTTTACCACGGCGTAGAGCGCGCGATTACAGCGGGAGCAGGCAGAGAGCCTCACTCCCCTTTCAAGCTGTCTCCGCTCAAAACCTCGAGGTGACCACTGGTAAGGGCAGTGGTAAGCGCCGGCCGGCGGATTGGAGTCAGCGACCGGGGGGAGCGCAGGTTGCCGCCCGAGGGAACCCGCTGTTTGACTGCCACGGAATGTAGTAGTAGCCTTACTGTATAGGGATATCACCTGGCAATCTCATTGGAGGAGACAATGGCAACAACCACATTCAAAGCAAAAACCAATTTAATCGATGGCCTGCAGGTTGAGAACACTATCCGACAGTTCACCCTGCGGATGGACGAACCGGAGGATCTCGGCGGAACCGATACCGGTATAAACCCGGTTGAGGCAACCCTTGCGGCGTTAGGATCCTGCATCACCATCGTCGCCGGAGCGTTTGCCAAGCAGCAAGGGATCGATCTGCAGGAGTTCTCGGTTGAGCTCGAGGGCGACCTCGACCCGAGCGGCTTCCTTCATGGCGCCGAGGGTGTCAGAAGGGGATTCCAGGAGATCCGGTTTACCCCCCACATCAAAACCAGCTCCTCCCCCGAGGATGTCGAGAAGTTTATCGCCTTCATTAAATCGCGCTGCCCTGTAAGCGATAATCTGACGAACGAGACCAAGATCGTTTCTGCGCCTCCGGTGGTGAGTAGCTAGTAAGATCACCCTGTTGCGGCTGATCTGGAGGAAGCGGGTTTCGTAGCACGATCGTTCCATTTCGTGTTACAATCCCGGCATGAGTCTCGTCAGATTCGGCGTTTCGATGGAAGAGGAGCTCGTGCAGCTCCTCGACGAGCTTGCAAGTCGGGAGGGGTACGACAACCGATCCGAGGCGCTTCGCTCCCTCGTGCGCAAGGAGCTCGCCCGGAACTCAGGGCCCCGGGACGAGGGAGATGTGGCGGGAATCGTGACGCTGCTGTTTCCCTACGGCCGGAAACTGGTCGAGGCGCCGGTGGCAGCCTACCCTTCCTTGCAGATTACCGCAAATCTTCAGCTTCACCTTCAGGGTAACGTAACCCTCAAAGTACTTGTCATCCAGGGCTCCGCGTCCGACGTCCACGCCTGGACCCGGATGGTCATCTCGCAGCGGGGCGTCCTCGGAAAGCTATCGGTGATTGCGACCGAGGACGTCTACGCCGCCGTCGCCGCCGCCGATCCGGGGGGTGTCGCCGGGGGTGTCGCCGAGCCGGGCAACGTCGCCGGGGGTGCCGCCGATCCGGGGAGGCGGCCATGACCGTCGCGGTTTCCAACCTCCGGGTCGCCCGGGGGGGACGGGAGATCCTCCACGGTCTCTCCTTCGAGGTCGCCTCGGGAGAGCTTGTCACCATAACCGGGAGCAACGGCGCCGGAAAGACAACGCTGATCAAGACGATACTCGGCATCCTCCCGTGCAGCTCCGGGGCGGTCCTCGTCGACGGAGTCGCGGTCGGGTCCCCGGCGTGGCGGGCGCAGCGGCGGCGAGTCGGTTATGTGAGTCAGCACGCCGTGCAGACCGACTTCCCGATCTCCGTCTCCGAGGTAGTCTCGATCGGGCTTTCCACCGAGCGTCCCCGCCGCCGGGAAAAACAGGAACGCATGGACCGGGCGATGGAGCTGACCGGTTGTCTCCACTTGCGGGACGCCACCTACGCCCCCCTTTCCGGGGGCGAGAAACAGCGAGTCTCAATTGCCCGCTGCCTCTGCCAGAACCCGGCGGTGATGGTTCTCGACGAGCCGATAGCGAGCCTCGACCCGGAAGGAAAGGAGGCAATCGTCACCCTCGCCGAAGAGGTCTCCGCCGCCCTCGGCATCACCGTGCTGCTGGTAAGCCACGAGGCGGGGCATTTCGGTCGGCCCGGCTGGCGTCGGATAGCCTTGGAGAACGGACGGATCTTGCGGGACGAGGAGGCCGACAGCGGATGAGCGCCTTCGACCTCCTCGGTTATCCCCCGATCCTCCGGGGGGCTTTTGTGCTGCTTGTCTCCGGAACCCTCTTTCCCCTGGTCGGTGTTTTCGTCCTCCGTCTCAATCTTATCACCCTTCGCTTCGCCTTGATGCACAGCGCTCTGTTGGGTGCCTCCGTCGCCCTCGCCCTCGGGTCGAGCCCCCTGATCGCCGGTATGGTGTCAAACGCGCTTCTGGTTCTCATAGTCTCTACCGTCGGGGCGCGTTCCCAGAGCAACGCAGGGCACATCACCACCTTCTTTATGGTCTTTACCGTCGGCCTCGCCTTTGCGATTCTCTACCGCTTCGACGTCCCCGCTCAGGAATCCCTCGGTCTGCTCTGGGGAAACATCTTTGCTCTCACCCCCGGGGATGCGCTCATCACCACGGTCTTCGCAGGGGTTGTCCTCGTTTTTGTGGTCGGGATGTTTCCTCGTATCCGGGCGGTGCTCTACGACCGGGAGACAGCCTTTTCATCGGGGATCGACGACCGGATGGTCTACCTCGCGGTGCTCTTCGCCGTTGGGTTTACAATCACCCTGGTGATGGGCCTAATCGGGGCGCTGCTTCTCGACGCGCTCCTTATTCTGCCGGCGTTGATCGCCGGTTTCCACAGCCGAAGCACCCGGGAGCTCTTTGTCCGCGCCTCGGTCTACGGCCTCGTAATAAGTGTCGCCGGGTTCTTCTCCGCGATCTGGGTCGATATTCCCGTCAGCTCGGGTGTCACCCTCGTGGGAGCGGCGACCCTCGGTATTACCGCAATCCCTGCACGCGTAAAAAGGAGGAAGGTATGAAAAGAAAGAGAACAACTCGATCCGGAGCTCCCTGCCGAGCCCGGACGGCTGCAGTGGTCGCCTCGATCCTGCTGCTCTTAACCGTCGGCCCTGCGGTCGAAGCGCAGCAGCGGGTCCTTGCCACCACGCCCTGGACCGCCGCCTTCGCCAGGGTCGCCGGGGCCGAGGAGGTGGAGCTGCTGGCGCCCTACGAGATGCGGCATCCCCCGGAGTACGAGCTGCGGGGGACGGATCTGCGCCGGGTGGAGCAAGCCGATCTTGTCGTCTACGCCGGATACGAGATGATGATGGAGCGGCTCCGGCGCGCCCTCGGAGAAGCCAACGTCTCCTCGGTTCAGATCACCACCGTGCACACGATGGAGACGATCGAGGAGTCGGTGATGAAGATCGCTGCGGGGCTCGGTACCGAGGAGGCCGCCCGGCGCAACCTCGCGGAGCTGAGAGATTTTTTTGATGCCTGGCGTCGGGAGATTCGCGAGTACGGCCTCCATGAGGCGCCGGTGGTAGTCCACGGATTCCAGGCGGAGCTGATGGGAGACCTCGGGGTAAACATCGTCGGCTCCTTCGGCCCGGGCCCCCTGGAGGCGCAGCAGATCGTCCGATTGTCCCGAAGCGGCGCCGGGGTTGTTATCGACAACTGGCACAATGAGGTCGCCCAACCCCTGAAGGAGACGTTGCCCGGGGTCCCGGTAGCATCCTTCCTGAACTTTCCGGGCCACGGCGGAACCAGGACAATGGTCGACGTGCTGCAGTACAACCGGAGGGCGCTCCGGGAGGCGATGGCAGAGTAGGTTGTCGGGGGCGCCGGTGAACCGACCTTAAGCGGCCACACCCGTTTCTTTGAAACGAATTAAAAGCGCGCCCAACAGGACTCGAACCTGTGAGCGGTCGTCACGTTCCTCGAGCTTCGCCTCCGGTACGTGACGTACTCCGTTTAGAAGGCGGGCTTTCCACCTATATAGATCATATTGAGTCGGTATGAAGGAGAAAACGGGGGCGGGGAGGGCAATTTTGCATATACGTCATATAGCTTGCCACAAATTGATCTAAATTTGATGTAAGTCGGCGCTGCCACACCTACGATCGGCTCTATTTGTCCTGGGAGCATGGTTCTATACTGATGACAGATGCCGACGGTACTGCGTGTCGAAGGGCTCAGATTCTTTTTCTATTCGGGTGACCGGAGTGAACCGGTTCACGTTCATGTCGAGAAGGGCAACGCCGTCGCCAAAGTCTGGGTGGAGCCGGTGCGTCTCGAACGAAGCCGCGGCTTCTCCAGTCATGAAATAAATACGATATTGCAACATGTCGGAGCAAACAGAACCCGTAGAACGGAGCAGTGGAATGAGTTCTTCAATGATTGAAATCCAGGTCGCCGACGCCGTCGATGTGCGCGCCACTGATGACAAGCTCGTGGTCGAACTGGAAGACGGTAGGGTGATATCGTTACCTCTGAGCTGGTATCCCCGACTGCTTCACGGTAGCCCGGAAGAGCGAAACAACTATCAGCTCATTGGTGGGGGCAGTGGAATACACTGGCCCGACTTGGATGAAGACCTTAGCGTTGAGGAGCTATTGGCGGGACACCGATCCCAGGAGAGCCAGAGTTCGCTTCAACAATGGTTAGACAAGCGCAAACCGAACGGATGAGCCGCGGATCAAGGTTGAAACGAT